>NZ_ATVC01000028.1 GCF_000420525.1 Aquaspirillum serpens DSM 68 | reverse complement strand
CATTGGTCGGTGCGATGGTTGGTGCGGCTGGCAAGGAATTGATTGATTAAATACCCTTCCGACCCCATCACCTCGACCCCATCATACCCCGCTTGTTGTGCCAATTTTGCACAACGAGCAAAGTCGGCGATGGTTTGTTCAATCTCTGCCTCGCTCATTTCAACTGGCATAAATGGATTGATGGGGGCTTGTAAGGCACTGGGTGCATGGGGGTGGGGTTGGTAGCTATAACGGCCAGTATGCAAAATTTGCATACAGATTTTACCGCCGGCCTCGTGGACTGCATCGGTGACAATTTTATGTTGAGCTGCTTCGTGTTCATTGACTAATAATGAGCCGCCAGCAAAGACACGCCCTTTTTCATTGGGCGCAACACCGCCAGTCACAATCAAGCCAACACCACCTCGTGCACGTTCGGCATAAAACGCTGCCATCCGTTCAAAACCGTGGGGGGCTTCTTCTAAGCCGGTGTGCATCGAGCCCATGAGGACACGATTTTTTAAGGTGGTGAAACCTAGGTCGAGTGGGGCGAGTAAATGGGGATAGGCGCTCATCAGTGTCTCCTTCGTGAACGGGTGGATGCTTATAGGCATCACGTATTGACATATCTGCAGCGACAATACGGGGCAAAATTCTGGCTGTCAATCGAGCGTTTGAATTTGTTGGCCAATAAGCCATTTGCTTGATACATGGTGTTACCGTTCCGAACTAGCCGTTTGCATGGCGAGGGTCTACCATGAGGCCACGCCTTTTCTCTATTACGCTGGCGGCGATCCCGTCAGACGCTCTGTTATGTCAAACCCTGTTTCTCCGCGTGTATTGGCTTTTTTATTAGCTGCTTTGGCCACGATAGGGCCATTTTCGATTGATACCTTTTTACCGGCGATGGCGACTATCGGCCATGCTCTCGACGCCAAACCATTAGAAATTCAACAAGCTTTAACCGTGTATTTGTTTTGTTATGGTTTGATGATGCTGTGGCATGGGGCGATTTCGGATGCCGTGGGTAGGCGGCCAGTGATTTTGACCGCTTGTTTGGTGTTTACCCTAGCTTCTTTGGGGTGTGCAGTGGCCGATAGCCTGCCCGAATTGTTGCTCTATCGTGCTTTAC
Organism: Aquaspirillum serpens DSM 68; assembly: GCF_000420525.1. GTDB lineage: Bacteria > Pseudomonadota > Gammaproteobacteria > Burkholderiales > Aquaspirillaceae > Aquaspirillum > Aquaspirillum serpens. The sequence continues at coordinate 30,927 of NZ_ATVC01000028.1, read as the reverse complement.
AAGGGCTATCCGGTGGCGCTGGCTTGATTGTTGGGCGGGCGATTATTCGCGATACCTTTGAAGGGGCTGCAGCACAACGCTTGATGTCGCAGGTCACCATGTTATTTTCTTTATCACCGGCGATTGCTCCCGTGATTGGGGGATGGCTGTATCAGGGCTTGGGGTGGCGCTCGATCTTTGTTTTTATGGCTTTGGTGGGATTCTTTTTATTTTTACTTTGCAGTTGGCAATTACAAGAATCCCATCCAGCAGAACACAGACGGCCTTTGCAAATTAAAAGCCTATTGGCTAGCTATCGCCACGTGGCGGCAACACAAGCTTTCCGCTTTTTAGCTTTGGCAGTGGCGTGTAATTTTGCTGGTTTTTTCCTTTATATTCCGGCAGCGCCGGTGTTTTTAATGCGACATTTGGGCCTCGCGCCGACTGAATTTTTATGGTTTTTTGGCCCAGCGGTAAGTGGCATTATGTTGGGTGCGTGGCTGTCTGGTCGGATGGCAGGGCGCCGCAGTGCGCGTGAGTTGGTGTCGATTGCCTACCGTATTATGGCAACCGCAGCTGTAGCCAATGTGCTGGTTTGTGTGATGTTGCCACCGGCTTTGCCTTGGAGCGTATTGCCGATGGCGTTATATGCGGTGGGGATGTCACTGGCAGCGCCAACAATCACACTGTTTTTGCTTGATCGGTTTCCCGATTTACGTGGTACGGTGTCATCGATGCAAGGGTTTACCCAAACGGCGCTGTCAAGCTTGGTGGCTGGCGCGATTGCACCACTTTTATGGGATGATCCGCTGTGGCTGGCGTGTGCCATGTGCTTATTTTTGGCTTTGGGATATGGCATGTTAAGCTGCTTCCGGCGGACACAGGAGGCCACCACCCAGCCGCAATAGTCTCGCTTTGTTTGCTTTTGTTGTTTTTCTTGGGATGAGTTTATGTCTGCACAAACCTCTTCTATTCGCCGTATTGCTGTACCTCCCCCGCCAGTCATTGACCCTCATCCCCTCGATCGCCTAGACGAACTGGCGGCGCTATATCTGTTGCGATTGATGGTGGCGTTGCCCTCGGCCAGTGCCTTGTTAATCACCCATGCTGAACAACGGCTGGCGCGGTTATTGTTGCCGTGGTTGCCCGAGAGCTTTGCTGATGAAATTCGCCGTTATCAGGTGGCACATCAACTGGTGGACGAAGAAGACGAAGGGCTGGATTTTTTAATTAAGAACATGGGCAGCGAACGCCCAGAAGAACCCCATCCGCTGTCAGTGGCGTTATTGCGGCCACAACGGTTACAAGCGATGTTGCGGCGGGCGCTGCAACGGGTGGAACAGGTGGCACAAGAGAAAACCTCGCTGCCGCCGATTGTGTTAGAGCTGGAAAAGCGTTTAGGGCTCGATCGCAACAGCAGCCGCCTGTTGCAATTTACGGCGGTGCGCCACAACCAACAAGATTTTAGCTTGATTTTGCGCCGGTTGCGCCAACCCAAAAATTTACGCGCTACGCAAGCGGTGGCGATTTTTCTAGGGATTGACGATCAAGCTGCTCGTACTGTGTTGCGGCGCGATAATTTATTAGAGATGTATGGCTTATTGCGGATTGAACGCAGCGACAGCGATTTAGAAGATTTATTCTCGCTCGACAATATCGGCCAACAAATTTTCAATGAAGAAATTCAAGATATTGATGGCTTAATGCGGCGGGCGTGTGCGCCGGTGAATGTGCCAGAGTTAAAACGCACTGACTATCCCCATCTGGCAACCGCCTTGAAACCCCTGATGGCATTTTTGCGCCAAGTGCTGCAAAAAAAGCAGGTTGGTGCCAACGTATTGCTGTATGGCCCGCCGGGGACGGGCAAGAGCCAATTAGCCCGTTTATTGGTCAAAGAACTACGCGCCGAAGGTTATAGCGTCAGTGCGGAAGACGATGATAAAGAACCTCTGCGCCCCTCACAACGGATGCAGTCGTTTGCGCTCACCCAGCGTTTTTTGGCGCAAACGCGGCGGTCGGTGGTGGTGTTTGATGAAATCGAAGATGTGTTTCCCGATGATGATGAAAACCACCATCAGCGTTCTGGCTATCGTAAAGCGTGGGTGAATCAGCTGTTAGAAAGTAATCCGGTGCCTGGGATTTGGATTGCTAACCGCGTGCATCAAATTGATCCTGCCTTCTTGCGCCGTTTCTCGTTCCACTTGGAAGTTCCGGTGCCGCCGTTAACAGTGCGCAGCAAAATTCTGACCCGTCATTTGCACGATTTAACCGTGTCGGCGGCAACGGTGGCCCGTTTAGCGCAAGATGATAGTCTGGCACCGGCGCAAGTGGCGAGTGCGGCGCGTTTTGCCCGTGCTTCTGCCACCGCCGAGCAAGAAGCGGCGTTTATGTTGGTTGGCATTACAAAACGCCAAAGCGGCGTTGCATCAACCCGAATTGCCCTCACAACATCAGCAAGCCGCAGCCACTCGTTTTTCTACTGCTTTCCTGAATCTCAAAGGTGAGTTTTCAGCAGAAGAAGTGGTGGCCGCGTTGCAGCATCATGGCCAAGGCAGTTTGTGCTTATATGGCCCGCCTGGGACGGGTAAAACCTCGTTTGTGCAACATATTGCCGAGCAAATGCAACGGCCTTTGGTGGCAAAAACTGCCGGCCAACTGCTGGATAAATATGTCGGTGAAACAGAAAAACATATTGCTGCCATGTTCCAAGAAGCACAGCAATCGCAAGCCATCTTGTTTTTAGATGAGGCCGATAGCCTATTGCGTTCGCGTGAGGATGCGCAGCGTTCGTGGGAAGTCACGCAGGTCAACGAGCTGCTCAAACAAATGGAACAGTTTGCTGGCGTGTTTATTTGTGTCACCAATTTATTTTCTGGTTTAGATCCGGCGGTGTTGCGGCGTTTTGTGTTCAAAATTGAATTTCAGGCTTTGAGCGTGGCGCAACGCGAAACACTGTTTATGCAAGAAGCGTTACAAGGCAAAACCGGCCGTTTGAGTTTAGACCTCAAACAACAGCTGGCGCGTTTGGATGGCTTAACCCCAGGGGATTTTGCGGTGGTGAAACGGCAAGCCTATCTCTTGCGTAAAACCTTTTCTGCCGAGGGCTTTTTACAACGCCTGAGCGAAGAAGTGAAAACACGGCGCAGTCAACGTGGTGGTCACGGCCAGACGATAGGGTTTGTGTAATGAAAAAACTGTTGTACTTACATGGTTTTTTATCTGGCCCCGAATCCGCTAAATCACAGCAGTTGGCAGCCATATTCGCCGAATTGGGGCAATCTGAACAACTATTTGCGCCACAACTGCCCGCCGAACCACAGGCGGTGATGCAGTTATTGACCACATGGTTAGCCGAGCAAGATTTGACACAGCTAGTGGTGATGGGCAGTTCGTTAGGTGGGTTTTTTGCAACGGTGGTAGCCGAGCGTTATGACCTGCCGGCGGTGTTGATTAATCCTGCGGTTCGTCCGCATCAACTGGCCCATCATTTTTTGGGGACACATCGTTATTACTACTCGGCACAAGAGGTCACGGTTACTCCCGAGATGATTGAGGCTTTGGCGGTGCTTGAGCCGAAGTCTATTCACCCTCAACGTTATTGGTTGATGTTGGCGAGTGGGGATGAAACCTTAGATGCGCAACAGGCGTTGGCTTACTATCGGGGTTGCCAGCGGTTGGACTATGTCGAAGGTGGTGATCATAGTTTTTCTTGCTTTCCACAGTATCTACCGGCAGTGCTGGAATTTTTGCGTGGGCCATAAAAAATGGCGGGGAAGCCCCCGCCATTTTTGCCACTATCGTGTTGCTTAGTGGATGTCTTTCCAGTATTCCTTCTTCAGGAAGTAGGCGAAAGGCAACAGCAACAACACTAAGAACATCAATACCACATAACCGATTTGCTGGCGTTTAACCTGCACTGGTTCTGCCATATAGACCATGTAATTGGTCAAGTCGGCCATCCGGCTATCAAATTCGGCGGTATTGGCTTTGCCGTTCTCGTCGATCTTAGTGAACGCACCCGCTTTCACCAATTTCAACTCATGCGTGTCGTGGCCGTCTTTACCCTTGACGGTTTCCATGACTTGGTCGCCTTGCCATTCCCACATGATGTGAGGCATACCCACTTTGTCGAACACTTTATTGTTCCAACCTGTTGGGCGGCTTGGGTCGCGATAGAAACCACGCAGATAGCTATACAGATAATCTGCACCACGGGCACGAGCAATCAAAGACAAATCGGGTGGGGTTGCACCAAACCATTTTTTGCCATCAGCCGGTGCCATCGCCACTTTCATGGTGTCACCAACTTTTTCAGTGGCAAACATCAGGTTTTCTTTGATTTGTTTTTCACTTAATGCCAAATCGGTCAGGCGGTTGTAGCGCATGGCTTGCGCGCTGTGACAGCTTAGGCAGTAGTTGGTGAAAATCTGTGCACCGCGTTGCAAAGATTCAACGTTTTGGATGTCAATCGGTGCTTTGTCCAACGGCACCGAAGCACCTGCAGCAAACACCGAAGCCGGCACCGCGAGGGCTGCAGCGGCAATCAGATGACGGATAAACTTTTTCATTTCAGCCGGTTCCCTCGATTAAACAAACTTGGCAAACAGAGCAGCACCGCCAATTGCCAGTGCAAACAGCACCAAGAATTTCAACTGACGACCCAAATTGCTGTCGGTCACGCGTGCAGGCGGAGCGACAGGGCCAACGTCGTTCTTGGTGTAGAACGGCATGCCAAGGAAGAAGGCAAAGTAGATGATCGACAGAATCTGTGCAATCACGGTACGGACGTTAGTGGATGGCAATGCACCCAAAATACCCAGACCGATGAAGCTGATCACAAACAACACCAACATGAATTTGAAGCGTGGACCGCGATAACGTACCGACTTCACTGGGGATTTATCCAACCACGGCAGGAAGGCAATCAACACCACCGCTGCACCCATCCCCAACACACCCCAAACTTGGGTGCCGAAGAAGGAAGGAATTGCACGCAAAATGGCGTAGAACGGAGTGAAGTACCACACTGGCGCGATGTGGGCAGGGGTTTTCAGCGGATCAGCTGGGTCGAAGTTTGGCCGCTCGAGGAAGTAGCCGCCCATCTCTGGTGCAAAGAACACGATGGACGAGAACACAATCAAGAACACCGCCACACCGAGAATATCTTTAACGGTGTAGTAAGGATGGAATGGAATGCCATCCAGTGGGATATGGGTTTCTGGATCTTTGTTCTTTTTGATCTCGATACCGTCTGGGTTGTTCGAACCGACTTCGTGCAGCGCCACCAAGTGGGCGACAACTAAAGCGATCAGAATCAGCGGCACAGCGATCACGTGCAGGGCAAAGAAGCGGTTGAGGGTTGCATCACCCACCACGAAGTCACCACGGATAAACACCGACAGATCAGGACCAATCACAGGAATGGCTGCGAACAAGTTCACAATCACCTGAGCGCCCCAGAACGACATTTGGCCCCAAGGCAACAGATAGCCCATAAAGGCTTCAGCCATCAGCACCAAGAAAATTAAGGTACCAAACACCCACACCAATTCGCGAGGTTGTTTGTAAGAACCGTAGATCAGACCACGGAACATGTGCAGATACACCACCACGAAGAACATCGATGCTCCGGTGGAGTGCATGTAGCGGATAATCCATCCCCCCGCCACGTCACGCATGATGTATTCCACCGAATAGAAAGCGGTGGCCGCATCAGGCTTGTAGTTCATGGTCAGGAAAATACCAGTTACCACCTGAATCACCAACACCAACAGTGCCAGCGAACCGAAGAAGTACCAGAAGTTAAAGTTTTTCGGTGCGTAGTATTCCGAAACGTGCGCCTTCCAGGTCGATGTCAGCGGGAAGCGGGCATCGATCCAGTCAAGGAGACCTTGTTGCTTGCTCATCTGTTTCTCACCCTTACTTAGTTATCGTCACCAATCAACAGCATGGTATCGCTGAGATATTTGTGTGGTGGAATTTCGAGGTTAGTCGGCGCAGGCACCCCCTTGTAAACGCGCGCTGCCAGATCAAACTTAGAACCGTGACAGGGGCAATAGTAGCCACCTAACCAATCAGCACCTAAGTCGGCAGGTGCCAGATCGGGACGGTGGGTAGGGGAACAGCCCAAGTGGGTACAAATCCCGATAGTCACCAGAATTTCTGGCTTGATAGAACGGTGTGCGTTTTTGCAGTAGGCGGGCTGCTGCGGCACATCGGAAGCAGGATCGGCGAGGTTGCCATCAAGTTTGGCTAAGTTTGTCAGCTGTTCTGGAGTACGGCTTAACACCCAGACCGGCTTACCACGCCATTCAACAGTGACTTGCTGGCCAGGTTCGAGTTTACTGATGTCTAACTCAACTGGCGCACCGGCTGCTTTTGCGCGTTCGGATGGAAAAAAACTTAGCACAAAGGGTGTAGCAACGCCTGCTGCTGCCACGCCGCCGAGTGCACCAGTGGCTACGGTCAGAAACCGGCGACGCCCCTGATCAACGTGTTGTTCACTCATTACATTCACCTCAAAACGAGAAAAATCGAGCTAAAATCGCCTGATTCTACCCGATACCCTCCCACCTATTAAAGCGCGTATGCGAAAAAGTTAGTTGGCGGGTTTAGGACTGGTCAGAATCAGATTGGGTTCCAGAGATCGACAAACTCACAATCGAGCTCTTCATATCGGTCTAGCCAAGCTGCCATTGCCCGCACGCCACCGCGTTCTGTTGCGTGGTGTCCGGCGGCAATAAATGCGACATCACTTTCTGCCGCAAGATGCGCGCAAGGTTCAGATGCCTCTCCCGTGATAAATACATCCACCCCAAGTTCGATGGCTTGAGGAAAAAAGCTGTCTGCTCCGCCTGTGCACCACGCAATACGGTGGATTGCTCGGTCGGTTTTACCGAGGACAAGGGGCGCACGTTGTAAACGCTGTTCAATTGTGTTGGCAAAATCTGCCAGCGATACAGTGACTGGAGGATGTCCATGCCACAGCAAGTTGTTTTCCCCAGTGCAGCCACCAATGACCCAACCGCATTCTTCGGCCAGTTGCACATTATTGCCCAGTTGTGGGTGGGCATCTAAGGGCAGGTGGTAGGCAATAAGATTGATGTCATGCGCAAGTAGCTTTGCCAAACGACGACGTTTTATACCGAGAATTCGGCTGTCTTCATTTTTCCAGAAATAACCGTGATGCGCGATGATCGCATCGGCCTGTTTGGCGATAGCGACATCAATCAATGCTTCGCTGGCGGTGACACCAAACAACACCCGTTTGATCTCGGCCTTGCCTTCGACTTGTAGGCCATTGGGCGCGTAATCTTTATAACGATGAGGTTCAAGCGTGTCGTCAAGTATGCCAATCAGCTCACTGCGATGCATTGCCGGTGTATCCCTGTTTGCAAAAAGGAGATTATGACATACCTCGCCGCTGCTTTTTGACTTGGCGCACAAAACCTGTTGCTTGCAGGACATTTTTTACGCAAGTCAGAATATTTTGTTTGGTACAGGCGGTTACATATCCATTTTAAATGAGCGCGGTGTGGCGAGGCCCCCATGTTAAAATCGTGGCCTTGTCATTCTTGGTAAGCCTGTGCGGCTTGTTTTGTCTCCGTTATGAAAAAACTGTTCGATAAACGTAGCGAGCTGGGCGAAATACTGTTCGGTTTTCGCAAAACCTTTTACAAAGTGGGTGCTTTCAGCTTTGTGATTAACATGCTGATGCTGATGCCTTCGATTTATATGATGCAGGTTTACGACCGCGTCTTGGCATCGAGCAATGAATTTACCTTGTTGATGCTGACTGCGATGACCCTCGGGCTGTATGCCTTGATGTCATTGTTAGAGCTGGTGCGTTCCTCGGTGTTAATCCGAGTGGGTAACCAGATGGATATGCAGCTCAATAACCGTACTTTTACGGCGGCATTCGAGCGTAATTTGCGCCGTACCGGTGGCAATGCAGCGCAAGCGATTCACGATTTAACCTCGGTGCGACAATTCTTAACTGGCCAAGGTTTGTTTGCCTTTTTTGATGCGCCGTGGACACCGATTTATCTGATCTTCTGTTTCTTCTTCCATCCCCTGTTAGGTTCGATCGTGGTGGTTGGGGCGTTAATCTTATTTGCCTTGGCCTACGCGACTGAAATCGCCACCCGTAAACCTCTGGCCGAAGCCAACCAAGCCTCGATTGCCGCCGGTGCTTTCGCGAATAACAACTTGCGTAATGCCGAAGTGATTGAAGCGATGGGGATGTTGCCAGCGATCCGTGAAAAATGGTTTGCCCAGCACATGCGGATTTTGGAAAACCAAACTTTGGCTTCCGACCGCGCTGCAAAAATCAGCGCCATCACCAAATTTGTACGGATTTCGTTGCAATCGTTGGCGTTGGGTGCCGGTGCTTTGTTAGCGATTGAAGGCAAAATCACCCCCGGGATGATGATTGCCGCTTCGATTTTGATGGGCCGTGCGTTACAACCGGTGGAAATGGCGATCGGGACTTGGAAACAGTTGATTTCTGCCCGTGCAGCCTATTCCCGTCTGGAAGGCTTGTTAAAAGACCATCCTGTCCGTGGTGAAGGGATGCCATTGCCAAAACCAGAAGGCAATATTTTGGTTGAAAACGTGGTGGCCGGTGCGCCCGGCGGTCAAGTGCCGATTCTGAAAGGCTTGAGTTTTGCTATTCAGGCGGGCGATGTGGTCGGTGTGGTAGGCCCTTCGGCATCGGGTAAATCGACATTGGCGCGATTATTGGTCGGGGTTTGGCCGGCACAAGCGGGTAAGGTGCGGTTAGACGGTGCTGATATTTTCCAGTGGAATAAGGACGAACTAGGGCCATCCATCGGTTACTTGCCGCAAGACATCGAATTATTTGAAGGCACGATTGCAGAAAATATCGCTCGTTTCGGTGAGATGGACTCCAATCAAGTGATCGATGCCGCGCAACGCGCCGGTGTGCACGAGATGATTCTGCGCTTCCCACAAGGCTACGACACCCGCTTAGGGCCAGATGGTGGCATGTTGTCAGGCGGTCAAAAACAGCGCATTGGTTTGGCCCGCACCTTGTACGGCAATCCTTCCTTAATTGTGTTGGATGAGCCGAACTCGAATTTGGATGATGTGGGTGAAGCGGCGTTGGTGGGCGCGATTCGTGACCTCAAAGCGCGTGGCAAAACAGTGATTCTGATTACACACCGCACCAATATCATCAATGCAGTGGAAAAACTGATGGTGTTGCGTGATGGCATGATGCAGCTGTATGGCCCCCGTGACCAAGTCTTGGCTGCTTTGATGCAACAAGCCCAGCAGGCACAACAAGCCGCCGCACAGCAACAGGCAGCGGCTCCAACACAAGTGGTCGCTGCTGCCCGCCCTGCGGTTGGCGATGCGTCTGCTTGATGGTTAGAGAAGGACAATAGGCATGAAGTGGTTAGAAAATTTATTTGAACGCGGTCGCGGTCAAACCCCCGAAGGGCAAAACCCTAAGGTTGATACCGACGCCAGTCGAGTGTCGCGTTGGGGGATGTGGGTTTTAGTCGGTGGCTTTGGCTTGTTTATGTTGTGGGCAGCCACTGCCCCGCTGGATGCTGGGGTACCGGCAAACGGGACAGTCACTGTCGCTGGCAATCGCAAAACCATTCAACACTTAACCGGCGGCACCATCGATGCGATCGAAGTCAAAGATGGTCAAGCGGTGAAAAAAGACCAAGTGTTGGTGCGTTTGAATGCAACACAGGCCGAAGCCCAGTTAGGTATGACTCAAGCGCAATACATCATTGCAGCGGCAGTGGAAGCGCGTTTGTCGGCAGAACGGATGAATGCCGAGAAAATCGATTTCTCGCCGATGCTAGATAAAATCCCACAGCAAGATGAACGGGTGGGCAATGCGATTGCGTTGCAAGAACAACTGTTCCAGTCTCGCCGCACTGCTTTGCGCAATGAAATTAGCATCCTCAATGAAAATCTGGCTGGCGCACAGCAACAGTTACGCGGTTTAGAAGAAGTTAAGGTCAACCGCGAATCACAGTTGCGCTCGTTAAAACAAGAGCTCACTAATATCCGCGATATGGCAGATAAAGGTTTTGTGCCGCGTAATCGGATGTTCGAGTTAGAGCGTAATGTGTCGCAAATTGCTGCTGGTTTGGCAGAGGATATTGCCAATATCGGCCGCACACGCAACCAAATTTCTGAATTGAAATTGCGCGTGTTAAACCGACAGCAGGAATATCAAAAAGAAGTTGAATCGCAACTCACCGATGTGCAAAAAGAAGTGCAATCGTTGGCTGATCGGATGGCGGCATTAGATTATGAAGCCAAAAATACCCTGATTCGCTCGCCGATTGATGGCACGGTGGTGGGGTTGAATATTCATACTGTGGGCGGTGTGATTCGCAGCGGTGAGCCGTTAATGGATGTGGTACCGCACAATGAGCCATTGATTATTCAGGCACAAGTGCCAACCAACCTGATTGATAAAGTGCATGTTGGTTTGCCAGTGGAAATCCAGTTCCCTGCCTTCAGCCACAGCCAAACTCCCAATATTCCGGGTACGGTACAGGTGGTAGCGGCTGACAGTGTGGTCGATCAAAAAACAGGGATGCCGTACTACTCGGTTAAAGTTCAGGTCACACCTGAAGGGATGAAGATGTTAGGTGTGCACAAGATTCGTCCGGGGATGCCTGCTACTGCATTATTGATAACGGGTGAGCGAACTATGTTAAATTACCTGCTGAAACCCCTTATTGACCGTATGAATATTGCGTTTACCGGAGACTAATCTCGATGGCGCGTCTTTCGCTAAAACCCCTTGTTGGTGCTGTTTTGGTGTCGTTATGTGCGATGCCAGCCTATGCGCTGAATTTGTTGGAGGCCTATCAGGCCGCTAAACAAAATGATCCAACTTATCGCGCGGCGATGGCTGAGCATGAAGCTGGTCAGAAAAATGATGAATTGGCCGTGGCTGGGTTGTTACCACAGATATCAGCCAGTCTCTATCGCGGTAAAACCGTCGGTGTACGCCTACAACCGGGTTTCACTGGCCGGATTACCCAATCCGACCTAGATTACGACAGTAAAAACTACGGTTTGCAGTTGCGTCAATCGTTGTTTGATTGGCGCAAAATCAGCGAGTTTCGGCAAGGGCGCGCCCGTGTCAGTTATAGTGATGCGGTGTTTGCAGCAAAAAGCAATGAGTTAGCCATTCGGGTGGCCGGCGCTTATTTTGATGCCTTATTGGCAAAAAATACGCTGTCGCTGCTGGATGCGCGGGTGCGTGCCTACGAAGAACAACTGGTACGGGCAGAAAATCTTTACCGTGCTGGTGATGGTACGGTAACCGATATGGACGAGGCGCGTGCGCGGCGTGATATTGCCATCGCCCAGCGTTATGAAGCACAAGATCGGTTGAAAGTTGCCTTGCGTAGTTTGCAAGAGTTGACCGGATCAACGCCTGAAACCTTGCATGCCTTGGGTGAAGAATTTCCCCTGTCGGCACCGGTGCCGGCTACGCTGGAAGAATGGGTGGATATTGCACGGCAAAACAGCCCAGACATTCGTGCCGGTGAACAGGCTTTTGAAATTGCGGCACGCGAGGTGGACAAAGCGCGGGCAGGTCATTTACCGACAGTGGATATGATCGGCTCGGTCAGCAAAACGGTGTCGGATACGGTGTCAACCTTGAACCAAGAAAACCGTACCCGTTCCATCGGTGTTCAAGTCAGTATCCCCATTTTCAGCGGCGGCTATAGCTGGGCATTGAGCGATCAAACCTTAGCGAAACGCGAACAAGCGCGGCAAGAGCTCGAAGCGGCCCGTCATCGGGTTGAGCTGGACATTACCCGTTACTTCACTGCTTCGCTCAGTGGGGTGAGCAAAGTACGTGGTTATGAACAAGCGGTGAAATCCAGCGAACGTGCGCTACATTCGACGAAAATGGGCTTTACTGCCGGTTTGCGTACCAACGTTGATATCCTGAACGCAGAAGAACAACTGTTCCAAGCGCGCCGTGATTTAGCCGAGGCACGTTATCAATATTTGGTCAGCACGCTGCGTTTACGCGCCAGTGCTGGTGTGTTGGTCGAGGATGATATTGCTCGATTAAACGGCTTCTTGGCGGGGGCGACGGCTGCCAATGCCGAGACAACTGCGCCTGCAGCAACCACCAAAGCAGATAAGAAAAGCTGATTGATCGTTTTTCTGGGGCAAGAAAAAAACCGCAGCGTGTGAGCACCCTGCGGTTTTTTGTTGTTGATATCGCTTAAGCCGTGAGACGAGTCAGTGCTTCGCGGTATTTGTCGGCAGTTTTTTGTGCGACTTCAACCGGTACTGCTGGGGCGGGTGGGGTTTTATTCCAACCTGTTGCTTCTAACCAGTCGCGGACAAATTGCTTATCAAAACTCGGTGGATTGCTGCCTGGGGCATAGCTATCTGCTGGCCAAAAACGGCTGGAGTCGGGGGTCAACGCCTCATCCATCAGCGTTAACGTTCCCTCTTCGTCCAAACCAAATTCAAATTTGGTATCACAGATAATAATGCCACGGCTGGCGGCGTATTCTGCTGCTGCCATATACAAGGCAATCGCGGTCTCGCGCACCTTGTTGGCTAATTCTGTCCCAATCAAGGCTTCACACTGCGCAAACGAAATATTTTCGTCGTGATCACCCACCGCTGCTTTGGTGGAGGGGGTGAAAATTGGTTCGGGTAGCTTATCTGCTTCACGCAAACCGGCGGGCAGTGCAATGCCACAGACGCTGCCGTGTTGTTGGTATTCTTTCCAACCCGAACCGGCTAAATAACCGCGAACAATCGCTTCAACTGGGATGGCTTTTAAGCGTTTGGCCACCACCGAACGGCCCTCGGCTTGGGCTAAATCGTCGCCTGACAGCACATCAGCCACATTGTCTCCGGTCAAATGGTTCGGCACCACATGCTGTAACTTAGCAAACCAGAAGTTGGAGATGGCGGTCAGAATTTTGCCTTTTTCGGGGATCGGTTCATTCAAAATCACGTCGAAAGCGGACAAACGATCAGTGGCGACCATTAACATGCGTTTGTCGTCAATTTCATACAAATCCCGCACCTTGCCCGAATAAATTTTTTTCAAACTATTGAGGTGCGATGTGGTGAGGCCGGTCATGGCATGTCCTTACAAGAGGCAATCAATCAAATCGAGCTAATTGGGGGATAGCTACTGGTGTTAGGGGGGTAGGGCAATAAGGTATTGGCTGGACCAATCCCGACGCCATCACGGATGGGGCGCGGGCAGGTAGAGCGTAAGCCATCAATATGCTCGAACAATTCGGGTGGGATTGATTTCCACATTGGGTCGAGCACAAAGTCGATGCCCTCTCGCCGTGCCAATTTAGCCGCAGGGACAAAATCGGCATCGCCAGCGAATAGAACGATTTGGTCTGCTAATTTTTTATACGCCAACGAGGCAATATCTTGTCCAATCCGGATATCAACCCCTTTTTGCCGCACATCGTAGGCAAAGTCTTCATCGCGCAGGCTGTTGTATTGTTTTTCACCGCGTAGCAAAGCGCGCATCACCGTTGGTTTAATTGTCCATTGGCCGGTATCGGCGAGATAACCCAGCCGCAGCGCCAATTTACGTTTGCGCCGCAATTCGTCAAACAGACCATGCCGGAACTGGGCTTCGTGGGTTTCGGCAAAATCGAATGGCGTGTTGCTGATTGGCAGGGTGACTTTTTTGTCCAGAGGGGGGCAATCGTAGTAAAAAATGCGATACAAGTCGCGGCGTTCGTCATTTTGGTTGAGATGAGACAGCGCCCACCGCATCATCATCGACGCCACATCCTCTGGGTTATGCTGGGTCGATTCTGTCATTAAAGCGCGATAGCGGTGCAGGAAAAATGCACCATCAATTAAAATAGCTGTTGCCATAGTTCTCTCTGTGTTCAGTCATAAAAAAGGATGTGGGGGCGACTTATCCGCCGTCTATTAGAGCGTTTCTTGAATCGCGCGTGCTTGCTCTAAGGCTTCATCTGCGGTGGCAGACAAGACAGTAAAGTGTCCCATTTTACGGCCGGGACGTGCCGATTTTTTACCATAAAGATGTAAATGCACGTTAGGGGCTTCCATCAACACCGCCCAATTGGGTTCGCTTTGATCTTCCCCCCAACTGTCCCCCAACAGATTTACCATAACCACAGGGGATAATAAACGGCTATCACCAGGAAGTAAGCCACACATAGCACGTACTTGCTGTTGGAATTGGTCGCAGGCACAGGCATCGAGGGTATAGTGTCCCGAATTATGTGGCCGTGGTGCAATTTCATTGATCACTAAACGATCATCAGCCAAGACAAAAAACTCAACGGCCAACACGCCAACATAGTTCAGTGCGCTGGCCAATTGTTTCGCCATCGTCTGTGCTTGTTCAGCCAACTCAGCAGACACCCGTGCCGGCACAATCGAGACATCTAAAATCCCATTTGCATGGTGGTTTTCTGCCACAGGGAAACAACTGATTTGTGCATCAGAGACTCGGGTGACGATAGCAGAGACTTCGCTTTTTAAGTCCAGCATTTTTTCGAGTACACAGTCGTTGGCGCCTAGTTGTTGATAGGCCGCAGCGACTTCGGCAGCAGTTTGCACACGGATTTGGCCTTTGCCGTCATAGCCAAGACGGGCGGTTTTGAGGATGCCGGGAAGATAGGGGGTGAGGTCTGTGGCGAGATCGGCCTCAGAAGTAATAGCAAGATAGGGGGCAGTGGCTAGGCCGGCTTTGTTAATCCATGTTTTTTCGCTGATGCGGTTTTGGGCAATAGCGACACAGTCGCCAGACGGTGAGACTGGTACGAACTGACTCAGCCAACGCATGGAATCTGCATTGACGTTTTCAAACTCGGTGGTAATCGCTGCACAGGTGTTGGCTAAGGTATTCAGCGCCTCGGCATCATCGTAGGCTTGACACAGGTGCACATCAGCAAATTCAGCCGCTGGCGCTATCGGATCGGGGTCTAGCACCGTCACACGATAGCCCATGGTTTTAGCGGCAACAGTAAACATTCGTCCAAGCTGACCACCGCCTAAAATTCCCAGCATGGCAGGAGGTAAAATCGCTGCCATCACTCAACCTCCGGCAAGGTCATCGCTAAGACCGTTTCACTTTGTTTGAGTCGGAAAGCGGCGAGGGCATCGCGTAATGCCGGTTGTTCATTTGCCAACATTGCAACCGCAAACAGGGCGGCATTGGCGGCACCGGCTTCACCGATGGCAAACGTCGCTACTGGAATGCCTTTAGGCATTTGCACAATCGACAGCAGGGAGTCTTCGCCGCGCAGATATTTCGACGGTACTGGCACACCCAACACAGGCACGGCGGTTTTTGCCGCTAACATACCGGGTAAGTGAGCCGCGCCACCGGCGCCAGCAATAATGGCTTTAAGCCCGCGCTCTTGCGCTGTTGCTGCATATTCAAACAACAAATCAGGGGTGCGGTGAGCAGAGACCACGCGTGTTTCAAACGCAACACCAAAGTCGCGCAGGATACGCGCTGCATGTTCCATTACGGGCCAATCACTGTTGCTGCCCATCACAATACCGATGTCAATCATGGCAAAAAATCCGTCAAAAAAGACTGAGGATTGTACCGCAAATTTTCCTAGCGCTTGGTTGCTGTCTAATGGGAGAGGGTTCAGTGTTTGCTGTCAACATGACCCATTTCCTCCCATATCAGTCTGATCCAGCGTATTTAGCTATTTTGGGCGGCTAACTGTTGTTTGACTTTGGCCGCTGCTTCGCTTTTCGGGAAGCGTTTTAACAGGCTGTCCCACGCGGTTTTCATGCCGGCCTTATCACCCAATTCACGGTAACAATTGCCAATGTTGCGCAATGCCTCGGGGACTTTGGCGTGGTTGGGATGGCTGTCAACAAACGACTTGTGTGCCGCAATCGCATTCTTCCACTGCCGTTCGGCGGTGTAGGCAACACCAAGCCAGTATTGGGCATCAGCGACTTGCGGGGCACTGCTGCGGTTGTCGATAAAGTTTTTCAGGGCGGGGATGGCCTGATTAAATTGGCGTGCCCGCAGGCTTTCTAAAGCTTTGCTGTATTCGAGTTGCACTGGGTCGGGGGCGACGGCTGGTGCGGGGCTGGTAGCGGTGGCTGGATTGCCATTGCTCATGCTGGGGTCGGTGGTAATCGAACCCGAGCCGCCGGCAGGCTTGCCTTCGAGTGGTGCTAGACGGAGATCGAGATCGTTATAAAGATCGTTTTGCCGTTTTTGTGTGGTTTGTAAGGTGTAGTTGAGGACTTCCATATCGCCACGCAATTTAGCAATATCTTGGCTCATACGATCGACTTGATTCACCAATTCTAATAGCCGTTCATTGCTCAGGCGGCTTTCTAGGGTGGTAAATCGCTCTTGTGAGCGTTGATTTAATTCAGCCAACTGACGGCGTGTTGCGTCGACCTCTCCCACACTGGCACAGCTGGCCAATAAGACACTGCTACATACCAACACCATCGGCAGTTTAATCTTTTTCACTTTTCCACTCATCCGTCAATCAATCACTATTGGAAGAAAAATACACGCTTTATAGACAACTTGGGCGGTCTATTTTGACCGCCCAAGGCATGTTCTTCAATCTTACAATGCGAGATTATTCGCCATCGTACACAATATCGCTGCGGCGGTTTTGTGCGTGGTCGGCTTCACCCATACCGGTGGCGCGGGGTTTTTCTTTACCGTAGCTGACCGCTTCCAGCTGATTTTCTGGGACACCAATCACGCGCATCATGCTTTTCACGCTTTCAGCGCGGCGTTGACCCAAGGCCAAGTTGTACTCGCTGCTACCGCGTACGTCAGTATTACCTTGGATAATCACTTTGCGAGTTTGGTTTTTCTTCAAAAATTCGCTGTGAGCTTGTACCAAAGGTTTGTATTCGTCTTTGACCAACGAGCTATCGAAGTCAAAAAATACGCTGCGTTTGGACAGCACGCTCTTAGGATCGGTCAGTGGATTGCCGCTGCCATCCGCGCCCATCCCGTTCCCACTGCCATTCAGACCACCTTGACCGTACATACCACTGGCGTTGGCACCATTTTTACCATTCATGCCAGCAGCACCGGCGGCGTTGGGATCAGTTGGGCCTTTGGGGCTAGAGCAAGCGGCTAACGAACCTGCAACCATCGCGGCCAATAAGACTTTTTTCCACATCATCAAATTCTCCAATCAACATTCACAATCAAAAAACACGGTTTGCCTAACGTGGATATGGCCCCCACACCGGTGCGCGAATATCACCGCCACTGGTGGTTAAGCGGGTTTTTGTCGATCCATCGCGGGTAACCGTAAATAAAACCCCTCGCCCGCCTTGCTCGCTGGCATAGACCAACATTTGTCCATTCGGTGCAAAGCTAGGTGATTCATCATAATGGGTGTCAGTAACATAGTTCGCTTGGCCAGTGGCCGTTTCTTGCACCATCACACGGAAACGACCTGCCTCACGGCGGACAAAGGCTAATGCGGTGCCATCTGGTGCAGGTGTAGGCGAGACATTGTAGTTGCCTTCGAAAGTCACCCGTTGTGCGCTTCCTCCACCGGCGCCCATCACATAAATTTGTGGCCCACCGGCGCGGTCAGATGTGAAATAAATCCGGCTGCCGTCAGCGCTGTAAGCCGGTTCGGTATCAATGGCGTTGCTGTTGGACAAGCGGACTGCTTCGCCACCATTGGCCGAAACAGCATAAATTTGTGAATGACCATCGCGCGTTAATACCACGGCAAGGCGGCTACCGTCGGGACTCCATGCTGGCGCTGAGTTGGAGCCTTTGAAGTTAGCAACCGCACGGCGGCTACCGCTGCTGACATCATGCACATAGACAACCGGTTTTTTGCTTTCAAAAGAAACATACGCCAAGCGTCCTCCCTCGGGGCTCCAAGCTGGCGAGATAATCGGCTCGGAAGAACGCAATAGCGTAAATCCGTTGGCACCATCGGCATCCGCCACTTGTAGAGAATAGCTGTTGGCGCTGTGCTTAATCACATAGGCAATACGTGTGCCGAAAATCCCTTTTTTGCCGGTAATCGCTTCATAAATCATGTCAGCAATACGGTGAGCTAATTGGCGCGACTGGTTAGGTTGAATGCTAAAGCTGGCACCAGTTAAGCGGGTTTTTCGTGCCGCATCGAATAAATGAAATTCGACCGTAATCGTACCACCAGCACCTGCCGTGACTTTGCCGACTGCAATCGACATCGTGCCAGCACCTAGCCACGCGGGGTAATCAATTTGCGCTGGGTCAATCGGACGGTTATTGACCTTATTGGGATCCACAAACGAAAACACACCGGTACGTGCCAGATTGCTTTGGATAATCGGCGTTAGGCCCCCGGGCAAAGCACTTTCGAGGCCAAACTCCGGCAATGCGATGGCATGGCGGTTGGTGCCACCGCCCACCACTTCAATGGTTAAATCATTGGCGCGTACCGATAGGCTGCATAGCAGCAGCAAAGGCAACAAGACATAGTGAAATAAAAACTTTGGCATAAAATCAATTATCCTCTTACCGATGACCATAGCAATAACGGGTTAACTGCCCATTAACGTGGGCGGAATTCTAAGCGAATTTTACGCACATCCGAGAAATTCATCCCTGTTAATAAAGGTGGGAAGGTTTTTGCCGACCAAACAGCGCGTTGTACCGCATCATCATAGCCAGCATGACCCGATGACTGCAGCAGTTTGACCTCTCGCACTTCTAAACTCGGTAATAACGTCACTTCTAACACTGCTTTGGGATTACCTGTGACATCATCTGGCACTTGCACCCGTGGTTTAACCCGTGCAATCACCAAATCTGCATAGCCCTTGGTATGACCACCGCTGCTCCCACCCCCGGCGACACCATTGGGCGCCCCCGCTTGGGTTTTGGTGCTGTTAGGTTTGTGCGTGCTATTGGTGCTATCAAGGTCTGCTAATAAATCATCTGCAAATGGATTATCCGCTTTCACCGGTTTGCTGCCAGAGCCCCCAACCTTATTGACTGGCGAAGCAACGGTTTTTTCTGCGCCTTTGCTATCACCTTTTTCATTACCTTTATTGTCTTTGGCGCTGCTCTCGGTTTTTTTGCTGTCTTTTGCCTCAGGTTTGTTTTCTACCTTTTTATTAGGTTCAGGTTTTGCTTCTGTTTTCTTAGGTTCGACCTTTTTTTCTTCCACTTTTGGTTCTGGTTTTTTCTCAACCTTCTTTTCTTCTACCTTCTTCTCCGGTTCGGGTTTCTTTTCAGGTTTCGGTTCAACTTTCTTTTCGACTTTTTTCTCAGGTTCTTTCTTCTCTTCTTTTGGTTTTGGCGGCTCGACTTTCTTCTCTTTCACTTCCGGCTCAACCTCTTTTTTCTTTAGCGCAATATCCGTCTTCACCGGTGGCGTGGGTAGCGGTGTGGGTGTTGGCGTGGGCGCTTCGATTTCAGGTGGCGGCGGCGGTGGTGGCGTAGGCTTGCTTTCGCTCACTGGGGCCGCGCTAGTCGTAGCGGTTTGGCTACCTAGCAATGGCGGCGGCGGTGGAGGCGGTGGTGCCGACCACAACTCCACACCAATCGCACTCGGTTGTGGTTTGGGGGGGGAGGTAAATTGCAACAAAAAAGCCCCTAACAGCAGCAGGTGCAACAGAATAGAGATGGCTAACCCACGCCAATTATGTTGCTCGTTGTCGTGCTTCATCATTCGGTTTTAACCAGCAGGCCAACTCGGGCAATATTTGCTTTTTGTAACACAGACATCACATCCATTACCTTTTCATAGGCAACGGTTTTGTCAGCAGAAATCACCACGGGTCGTTGTCCTTGTGGGCCAAGGTGGGCTTGTACCAGTGGCAAGACTGCGTCTAAGGATGTTGCTGTTTCGGTTTTTCCCTTATCGCTGACAGCATAGTGACCCTCTTTGTCGACTGTGACTTGGATCGGTTCACTTTCCACTTGCGCGGCTTGCCCGACACTTGGCAAATTAACGATGCCAGGTGAAAACATCGGTGTTGTCACCATGAAAATCACCAGTAATACCAACATGACGTCGATATACGGCACCACATTCATTTGGCTCATAGAGCGACGGGCACGGCGGTTGAGCATAGTTGTGGATAAATTCAAAAAATTAAGAAAAAGTCATAAAACAAAAAACCCGGCGTTGACCGGGTTGTTAACGGTTCCCCACTTGAAAGTGGGGATGTCGCACAGCGGGTCAAACACCGCACCAAGCTTACTCGGGTTGGTAAACATAGGGCTTTTGTTTCACTTTGGCTGCGTTAAAGCGTTTTTGCTCATCCAAATCCACTTTTTTATCCCACCAAGTCAAACGAAAGCGACGGCGTTCTTCGTCGATATGGGGGTTCTTTTCCAAAAATTCATTCATGAATCGGGTGAAATCGGATTCATACATTGCCATGACTGCTTACTCCAAAAAAAGATCCTGCAACATCATCAGAAAAAAATTTAGACCAACCACTCACGCTTATCGTGTTTTTGTACCAAAGTCCGATAGGCCTGTAGCAGTTTTTGATATTTCCCACTGGTTGGGTCTTGTTTACGCACTTTATCTAAATAGCCATGTGCTTTGGCGACATAGCTCTCATGCCAGCCTTTTTGATGGACAAAGCCTAAAATCGCATTGACCGCGTTCAACATAATTTGGCTGTTCGATGGCAATTCTTCCACCGCTTTAATAAACATGCTGACCGCTTCTTCCAGTTTGCCGGATTGTGCCAAACGCACCGCATCGTTGTTAAGATCCACCACGCTTTGGACGTTTTCCGCAATCAAGGCCAGACCATCTGCCTCACGGCCTTCAACACGAAACACGGTGGCAATTTTATCCAACACTTCTTCATTATCGTGGTTATTTTTGACCAGTTTTTCTACCACTTGCTGGCCAATGTCATCACGACCTTGTTGATAGCTGGCGTGAACTAATTCTAACTGCGCATCTTGTGACAACAGTGGCGCAAGGTCTTGATACTGCATGACAGCTTGGTCGAGCAGTTCGCGGGCGCGGTGTGGATTACCCATTTGTTTTTGAATTTGGCTTTCAACCAAATCAGCCATCCATTTTGCCACCGGATCACTGCGAAATTCTCTACGGACGACCGAAGCCGTTTGCAAAGCCTCTTCCATATCACCTTTTAACCGCTGTAAGCGGGCAAGGTTGGCATAGTCTTCCGCACAGCGATAGGTTGAGTATTTTGCAATATCAATGGTCTTACTCATCGCTTTGGTGGCGGTTTCGTAATCTCCATTGAGCACGGCTGCCTCACTCAACGCTTTTTGCCGATGCAACACCACCGGCGATAACTCAACTGCCCGTTCTGTCACCTGTTGCGCTTCTTGAAACTCTTGTCGAGCATGGTGAATTCTTGCCAACCAATCATAAGCCTCCATGATCTGGTCGTTTTCTTTAATCACCTCATTAAATAAGACGGCAGCTTCATCATATTGTTTGGCGAGGGTGAGGCACTTCCCTAACCCCATTTGTGCCCACGCCAAGGGCTTGACCGCCAAAATTTGTTCATAGACTGATTTAGCGCCAAGGTGGTCACCGATTTTTAGACAAAGGCTGCCTTTTAACTTCATAAAATCAATGGTGTATTCATCTTTGGCGAGGATTTTTTTATCACATTCTGCAATCGCAGCGAGGTACTCATGCCGCAGCATAAAATCATCGACACATTTCATCGCTTCTTTGCGAATCATGGCCCGTTCTAACCGCACCCGCAGTTGTTCGCCGGTAAAGGGCTTTAAGACATAGCCATCGGGCGATAACTCAGCCGCACCAATCACCCGCTGCGCTCGGCGCTCACCAGTCACAATCATAAAGACGCAAGATTGTTTAATGAGGTTCTTTTCTTTAATTTCGGCTAGAAGATGTAAACCGTCATAGCCGTTACCTAAATCATAATCACATAAAATGATATCAACATCAAAGCGCCCCAACTTTGATAAAGCATCACCTGCGCGCATGGCGTATTCCACCTTATTGGCGCCGAAGCTGGCTAAGGTCATCGACAGTGCCCTTTGCATTTCCGGCACACTGTCAATGATCAATACCAGCTTAGAGGCATAGGGGTTTTTATCCTCAACACGCAGAGTCTGGATGCCAGAATGACCGCTTTTCAAAGTATTCATGATTTTTTCAAACTGCTTTCTATCATCTATTTATTTGTCTTGGGGTGATCGACGCAAACCGCAGGTCGAGCCATTTTAGCCCGTGTTGCACAAAATTGACGTGAATTCTTACACTTTGTCCGCGTTCGATTTGTGCAATGCTGCCACAACCAAATACTGGATGTTCAACCGTTTGCCCAATAAACCAACCATCAACTGCGGTGTGTGGCATGTGTGGTGCAATCGGTGAACGTGCAACCCCAATGGTTTGTAAAATATTGGCAGGAATATCATCCACAAAACGCGAGCGCAGCGGATAACGCATTTGGCCATGTAAAAAGCGGGCTTGGGCATGGCTCAAAAATAATTGTTGTCTGGCACGGGTCAATGCAACATATAACAAGCGTCTTTCTTCTTCTAAACCGCTGTGTTCACTCAGCGCATTTTCATGGGGGAATAAACTTTCTTCGAGGCCCACCAAAAAGACGCTGTGAAACTCAAGCCCTTTCGCTGCGTGTACCGTCATCAGTTGTACCGCATCTTCCCCTGGTTTTGCGCCATGTTCCCCAGCTTCGAGTGCTGCATGTGCCAAGAAATCGGCCAATGGCCATTCTGGATTCGTTTGGCTAAATAGGGCCGCCGCATTCACCAACTCATCCAAATTGTCCAAGCGCTCGCGGCCTTCCTTTTCTTGGCCGTAAAACTCGCGTAAACCCGACCCTTTCACCACCGCTTCAACTTGACTGGCAAAATCCAACGATTGGCAGGCTTCTTGTAGCCGTTCGATCAGTAAGGTAAAGGTCAGGAATTTACTGGCCACACGACCAGTGAGTTGGCTACAACTTTGCCACAGCGATTGCTGTTGTTGTTGGGCAAATTGTTGTAATTGTTCTACGCTGCGGCTGCCGATCCCTCGTGCCGGGACATTGACCACCCGTAAAAATGCTGCATCATCATCGGGGTCGAGAATTAAACGTAAATAAGCCAACGCATGTTTAATTTCTTGCCGTTCAAAGAAACGCAACCCACCATACACCCGATACGGGATACCCGCTTGAAATAAATGATGTTCCAACAAGCGTGATTGGGCGTTAGAGCGATATAACACTGCAATCTCGCTATACGGCAGGGCCTGTTGGCGTAAAGCACGCACTTGTTCAACCACATGCTCGGCT
Organism: Aquaspirillum serpens DSM 68; assembly: GCF_000420525.1. GTDB lineage: Bacteria > Pseudomonadota > Gammaproteobacteria > Burkholderiales > Aquaspirillaceae > Aquaspirillum > Aquaspirillum serpens. Next base: position 7,665 of record NZ_ATVC01000028.1, on the reverse strand, counting down.
TCGTTTTGTTCATTATTGGCTTGGAACAGTTTAAGCGGCGCACCCTCTGCCGCTTCTGTCCACAGCTGTTTTCCTAGGCGTTGCTGGTTACGGGCAATAACAGCATTGGCTGCTTGCAAAATAGCACCGGTGGAACGGTAGTTTTGTTCAAGTTTAATCGGTTGCTCGATGGCATAGTCCTGCATCAGACGTCGCATATTGCCAATTTCTGCCCCGCGAAACCCATAAATGGATTGGTCATCATCACCAACAGCAAAAATTTGATTATCACTTCCTGACAACAAAGTCAGCCAACGGTATTGCAATGCATTGGTGTCTTGAAATTCATCAATTAAAAGATGGGCAAATCGTTGTTGATAATGCTCGCGTAGTGCAGCGTGTGCCGCCAGCAATTCATAACTGCGTAGTAACAATTCGGCAAAATCGACCGTATGTTCCTGCTCGCATTGCGCTTGATAGGCAAGGTAGAGTTGTTGCAATTGTTTGCCATAGACATCATGCGCTGGTGGGAGTTGTTGGGGGCGCAGACCTGGTTCTTTATTTTGATTGATAAAAAACTGAATTTGTTTTGGTGGATAGCGTTCGCTATCGATATTGTGTTGCTTCAACAGTCGTTTGATGGCACTGAGCTGATCTTGCATATCGATGATGGCAAAGTTTTGTGCTAAGCCAGCATCTCGCCAATGTTGGCGCAAAAAACGATGGCACAGGCCATGAAATGTGCCAATCCACATCCCTCGGCACGATTGCCCAATCAAGCCCTCAATCCGTGTTTGCATCTCGCGGGCCGCTTTGTTGGTAAAAGTGACCGCTAAGATGCGATAAGCTGGCACTTGTTTTACCTGTAATAACCAAGCAATGCGGGTGGTTAATACGCGGGTCTTGCCACTGCCTGCGCCAGCAAGAACCAGCGCAGAGCCTTGCTCAAGGGTGACGGCGTGACGCTGTGGTGGGTTGAGACCCGCTAATAAGGAATCAGACATAAAATAAACTCGGCATGAAATTTGCTGAAAATTGTACGATTTTTTTCACCCAACTCCGATTTTTGACTTGAATTCAAACAGTCGTTTAAGGCATGATGCACAGGATATAAAATATGACAAGGATGGAGTTCATGACCTACTTTACCTTAGAAAAACGTGACAGCGTTTATCTGTTGACCATGGTGAACAGTGGGGTGGCCAATGCACTTGACGACGATATGTTAGAAGAAATGCACCGCCATCTCGATACCATTGAATCCGACCCCGCACCACATTTGGCGTTGGTGATTGCCAGCGCCGATCCAAAATTTTTCAGCAATGGCATCAATCTCGATTTTATCCGTAGCCGTGGTATGGATTATCTGTTTGCCAGCTTTGTCCCACGTTTAGATGCTTTGTTGGCTCGTTTGGCTTGGCTGAATGTACCAACACTTGCCGCGATCAATGGCCATGCTTATGGCGGTGGTGCGTTGATGGCGGCGGCCTGTGATTTCCGTTTTATGCGTGCCGACCGAGGCCGTATTTGTTTCCCTGAAATCGATCTGAAGTTGAGTTTGTCTGATGTGATGGTCGAATGCTTAGGTAATTTACCCAATGAAAAAATCCGTTGGGAGATGGCGGTGACCGGTTTGGCTTTGGGGGGCGATGAAGCAGCGGCGGTTGGCGTGGTGGATAAAGCCCTGTCAGAAGAGAGCCTGCTAGAAGAAAGCTTGACCTATGCGGCCTACCTCGCCAGCAAAGACCGCCGTGCCTATACCCGTATCAAACGCGCTATGCGCGGTGCACGTTGGGCCCGTTTTATCCCAAAAAATGACAATTAACCTTAATGTCATGGTTTTGTCGCGTTATTTTAATGAATGAGCATTAGGTTTTTGTGCAATAAGGGCTATAACTGAATTGCGAGTGATCGCGAATGATCCAGCAGGTAAAACAGCAATATGGCTTGAATGAAAAGTCTGCTGTTTGATACACGATATTGTGACGTGGCTGGAAAAAAGCAGTAAGGCTGTTTGGTAGTAAGCTGTTAGGAAGTTGTCAGCGCGGTAGTTTGTTCTTTAGAAAGTAGTTTGTTGAAGAAGGGTTAGACCGAGCGTGTTGGGTTGTTGAAGTTGTTGTGTGAAGTTGAAGTGCGTATCAAAACTCGGTCTAGCAGTGATCAACTTTTGCGCATGAGTTGCGCGGACGATCTTTCAGAAGTGTAGTTTGCCGTATTGTTTCCGACTAACCTGTTGTTTTCTGTCTTTCTGCCAACCGAGGGCCGCGCAATGCGGCCCTCTGCACATCTGGCACTCAGTTAAACACCTTCTTCTGCCACGATCGGCGGTTCAACATCGCACAAACCAAGATAACGGCATTCCAACTGCTGTTCTAACTCGTCCATACTGATAATTTGCAAGCGCAACCGCGTGCCCGGTGTCAGTTCGCTAGGTAAACCGGCCAAACGGAAGGTAAACGGCAAATTCTCAAGGCGGACTAAATCTTCTTTCAGCCAAGTTGCGGTGGTATCGGTGATATTTTCCTGTTGCAACCAACGTAAACACCAATAGCGTTCCATTTTTGATTGGAATTGGCCATAGGCGGTATAGGCGGCATCAAAATCACGCAGCACTGCAAACAAGCTTGCATCATTCCGTGCAAAGCGCGGTGGTGTGTCTGTCACCATGGCAATCAATTGTTGTTGATTGACAAAATCGACTGCTCGCCGCAAGGGGGAGCTGGACCAAGCGTATTGTTCAACACCCAAGCCGACATGCGGCAGTGGGCTGGTGGTCATTTTGACCTTACCGTTGGTTTGTGCACGATAGAGCCCACCAATCCCTGCCTGTGCTAAATCCCCGCCCCAAGTGCTGTTGACCAAAATCATCAGTTCAGACACCAACTTATCCATTGGCGCACCGCGTTTGCGGCGGGTGATAATCACTCGTTCACCCTCAAGGGCAAAGTTGTAATCTACCTGCGGTGGGCGATTCGGATCTGCTTTGCCACGTTTTTGCTCCAGCACATTGGCAAATTGCCATAGCCAGTTTAATTCTTCTTTGTAGGGATAGGCTTCTCCCTGTTGTTGTCCCACCGTTTCTTCGTTGAAAAACACTTCTAAACGGTCATGGCGTAGGTTATCTGCGATAAAAACCTGTTCTAACACGCTGTGATGGCCAAGAATCTCCCACTCTGGGCTGACATCGATATACATGCTCAAAGCAGGGACGTAATGTCCTTCTTTAAGTGTGAAGTGTGTGACCACCTCTTCCGGTAACATGGTGATCTTGTCGCCGGGGAAATACACGGTGGATAACCGTTGTTGAATAATTTTTTCTAAATCACTTTGGGCTGAAATGCCGAGCGCAGGTGCAGCGATGTGAATCCCAACCTGATAGTGCCCATTATCTTGTTTGACCAGTGAGAAAGCATCGTCAATTTCTGTGGTGGCAGCATCATCAATCGAGAATGCGCGGACATTCGCCTGTGGTAGTTCATGTTGCAGTGTCGGGGCTTGATAGGATGGAAAACCACGACCTTTGGGAAAGTGCTCTAACAAGAAACAAGACAGCAAAAACTGTGGGACGGAAGGAATCCCGCCGCGTTTGGCTAATAGGCGCAGGGGTGACTCGGCTAAATGTTGGCTGGCCTGATCGAGTGCTTTATATTCCAAGGTGTTTTTGTTTGGTTTAGTCAGCAAAGCAGGAATATGTGGCAACCAGTTCGGTGGAACTTGACCTTGGGTTAAATCAGCTAACCATTGGTCGATTTGTTGTTGTTCGCGCTTTTTGCGTTCAATACCGGCCAAAGCCGCTTGCAGAGATTCTTCAGGCGCAGCCTTATAACGGCCACGACCTTTGCGATAGAAATACATCGGTGCGCCATGCAAGCGAATAGCAACCGCTGCCTGTTGCACTGCACTGGCCTGTGTCCCGTAATACTCTTGTGCCAAGCTATCGAAAGAAAACTCGTCACTGCCACAACATGACCAGAGAAAATCGATATCGAGCTCGGCAGCGAGCGCTTCCGCCTGTGGTAAAAAGTCGGCTGCGGTACCTTCAAAACGTAATAGAACCTGTGCTGTTTTGATTTTACTGCGCTTTCCATGTGGCGCTTCGACTTGTAGGCTGGCATCGGTTGCCGTCATGATACTGCCTACCTTAAAGTTGCCATCTTCTTCATAAAATACGTTTTTCATCGCCGCCTTCGCTTCGCTATCAGGTTGCCGATTATAGCAGTACAGTGATTTTCGTAAGGCCAGACCACACTATGACACTCTTAATTTCCCCTCCCTTTGTGCCTGTTTTATCCGAGTTAGAGGCGGTTTGCTCAAAATTGGTAAAACAGATCAGTTTGGCTGAGTTGGCCCATGCGGAATATTTGGCACTCAATTTGAAGTGTCTGGCTGAACATGAAAATAACGACGGGCTGGCCAACGAAGCCAAGCGTTTGGCGCATTTCTTACATGGTTGTGTTGCCGATTTGCCGCAAGATAAGAATGATTTTGTCGTGACACTTGCTGCTCATCGCAATTTATTGCGGCAACGCGCCAGCCAAGCCACAACGCCCGTTGCTCCGACTGAACCAAGCCAGCCACGCTTACGCCAAGGCTTGGTGTTATTGGCGCCCGAGTCTTTCCAAGTGGGGCCGCTGCCCAGTCAATTACAGTGGTTTGGCTATGAAGTCCATCAGGTCAATGATGTCAACGCGCTATTTGCCTTGCCACGTCCCGAAGCCTTATTGGTGTTCAATCGCTTTGATGGGGCCGATTTGCCGCTGTTGAGCCGTTTGAAAGTGTTATGCGCGGGGCCCTTGGCAGGCGTGCCGTTGATTTTTCTATGTCCACAGCCGAATTTTGAAATTCAACTGGCTGCTTTGCGTGTTGGGGCGGCTGCGGTATTGACGTGGCCAGTCGGACGGGAAGAAATTGTTGAAGTATTGGAACATGCCCGCCGTGAACAAGCTGCTGCACCTTGGCGGATTATGTTGTTATGCGATAGTCAAACGACCCAACACCCGTTTCAAGAGTCATTGAAAAAGCAAGGGGCCGAGCTATTGGTGTTGCACGACCCTGCTTTATTGATGAATCGTATGATTTCTTTTAAGCCGGAAATGGTCTTGATAGAAGAACAATTGGCCGAGTGTACCGGACTAGAAGTGGTGAAATTAATTCGACAACAAGCCAGTTTGGCCCCGGTGCCAGTCTTGTTGTTGTGTCATGATCGACAGCAAGCCGCATGGTTAGCTGAAACGGCGCCGGCGGCGATTGATGGGACATTATGTAAACCGGTGGCAATTGAAACCTTGCTACAGGCGCTCGACAGCCGTATTCAACGCTACCGTAACAGCCAGTTGCGTTGGATGACAGACCTGTTAACCGGCCTACCGACTCGCGCTGCTTTTGCTTCGGTATTCCAAGTTGAGCGTGAGCGTGCTCATGAGCACGGCGAAAGCCTGAGTGTGGCGTTGATTGAGCTAGACAAAATGAAACAGCTTAACGAGCTGTATGGTCATGGCACAGGGGATCGTATTTTGCGTGCGGCAGCGCGTTTCTTAAAAGCCAGTTTACCGCGTGGGCGTTGGGTGGGGCGGTATAGTGGGGGGCGTTTTGTGGCCTTGCTACCGAATGCGTCCCCTGCTATCTCTGGTCGTCGTTTGGATGATGTCCGCGATGCCTACAGCCGTGTAATCCATCCCCATGCCAGTCAACCGATTTATCAAACCTGCACTATCGCTGTGGTTGAAGCCAGCTCGATTGAACCATTAGAGGGATTATTGGTGCGGCTAGAGGCGGCGCTACATCGGGCACGACAAGCGGGGGGAAATTGTGTTGAGGTTGATATTCTCTCCACCCCACGTTAAACATGAGGCCATGGGTTGTTGATAAGGTTTTTTTCTTTCCCGAATTAGGGTGAATAATGAAGCGATTTTTAAAAGGGTGTCGTTGGCTCTGTCTTGCCGGCGTGGTATTGGGGTTAAGCGCGTGTGTCACGCCAACTGGGGTTAAGTCTGACGGGAAGACCGCAGCGGTAAAAACAGTCAAACCTTTGGCAAATAAAAAACCGCGTCCGGTGATACAAGTTCCAGTGTTGCAAACTGAAGAGGATTTTTTGCAGCAACTGTCGCAATCACATCGTGAAGCCTTGAACTTAGCCCTCGGTGCAACAGGGAAAATTGGCCATCCGGCGTTAAATGCTATGTTGACCGACACTCTGAAAGGGGGGGCTGCTGAATTGGCGCAGCTGCGTAGTTGGCGGCAACGTTGGTATCCTGAACAGACCATTGCCGACTTTTTACCTGCACCCGTGGAATTCCAAGGCGCACGAGCACAAGTGGAACAAGACTTGATCGAGCGTCTATTAGCACAACATGAACGATCTCTGGCCTTTTTAGAACAAGCTCAAGACGTCAAATTACGGCCAGAACTACAACAGTTGGTGGAAACCATTCGCCAACGGCAACAACAAGAAAGTGAGCGTTTATTAGTGTGGTCAGAAGATGGGCTACCTGCTTACACCCCTTCAACCCGCCGTATCTCACGGCCTGCAACCACACCACGCAATCAAACCAAGGCCACACAACAGAAAGCGAAAAAAACAACTGCCAAGTCCAATCAAAAAAGACGGCGTTAAGTTTTTGAGTCGATGATGGGTGGTTTAGGTGGGTCGTCAGACTTAGCAAAAGGAAAATCGATCATGGATTTCAAACGAATTGCCCTTTTTTTAGTGACCAACCTTGCCGTTGTCCTCGTGTTATCGATTACGGCCAGTGTGTTGGGGGTGAATCGATTTTTGACCTCAAACGGTCTTAATCTGGGTATGTTGTTGATATTTGCCGCCCTAATGGGTTTCGGTGGTAGTTTTATCTCGTTGTTGATGTCCAAGCCGATGGCTAAGTGGTCAACGGGTGCCCAAGTGATTCAACAACCGAGTAATGAACTGGAGCATTGGTTAGTCTCTACCGTGGCACGACAAGCCCAAATTGCTGGGATTGGTATGCCAGAGGTGGCGATTTATGAAGGTGAGCCAAACGCTTTTGCCACTGGGGCCAGCCGTGACAATGCGCTGGTAGCGGTCTCGACTGGGTTGCTATACAACATGAGCCGCGATGAAGTGGAGGCGGTGCTAGCGCATGAAGTTGCACACGTTGCCAATGGCGATATGGTGACACTGACCTTGATTCAAGGGGTGGTGAATACCTTTGTTATCTTCTTTGCACGGATTGTTGGCTATTTTGTCGATCAAATGCTGCGCAAGGATGATGAAGAAAGCTCTGGCCCGGGGCTGGGTTATATGATAACGGTCATTATCTGTGAGATTGTCTTTGGGATTTTGGCTTCGATCATTGTCATGTATTTCTCTCGCCAGCGTGAGTTCCGCGCAGACGAAGGCGCCGCTCGATGTAACGGTCAAATTTTTTCGGACAGAGAGATAGGTTGTGTGTTTGCCATATTCTGTTCGTAGACAGCTGGGGGCAAATAACCCAGAGTTGAATGCAATCGCAGGTTGTTGTAGAACGTCACGATGTAATCAGCGATATCGCGGATGGCCTCGTTGTGGTTGGCGTAGTCGCGTTGCCAGACGCGTTCCATCTTCAGATTGAGGAAGAATCGCTCCATGACGGCGTTGTCCCAACAATTACCCTTGCGGCTCATACTCAGTCGTAAACCGTGCTGTTGCAGCAAAGCCTGATGGGCTGCGCTGGC
>NZ_ATVC01000027.1 GCF_000420525.1 Aquaspirillum serpens DSM 68 | reverse complement strand
AGTTTTCGGTGGCCGGCATCCCAGGTTACCGCAAAGCGGTGGGAGCACAGGATCTGTAGCCGTTCTCCACCGAGGCGCTAATATCGGTGGATTGGCGAGACGGCCGTCTCGCCAAGGGCTGTTGTAAACCGGCCTAATGTCGGGGATAGACATTGTCTCGTCCTACGATAAAGCCTGCGACTTCAGTCGCGGGTTGTTTACAGCGTACAAGCCTCTAAAATAAGGGGAGAGATTAGCGGTATTGTGCATTGCAAGACAATGAAAAAACCGCCTTTGACGGCGGTTTTTTTACTTTGAAACAAAAAGCAAATCAAATGCGGCGTGCCAATTCTGTCGCTTTTCCCAAATATTCAGCAGGAGACAACGCTAACAAACGCTGTTTTTCTGCCTCGGGAATGGCCAGACTTTGGATAAAACTTGCCAACGTTTGTTGGGTAATGCCATCGCGACCACGGGTTAATTCTTTTAATTGCTCGTAAGGGTTTTCTACCCCATAGCGACGCATAACAGTTTGAATTGGCTCAGCTAATAGCTCCCAAGCCTGATTGAGATCCGCCGCCAAAGCGGGTGGGTTAATCTCGAGCTTATTCAAACCACGCATCAACGCTTTAAAACCCAGTGCGCCATAACCCACGGCAACGCCCATATTGCGTAACACAGTTGAGTCGGTTAAATCACGCTGCCAACGGCTGATAGGTAATTTTTCTGCCAAATGCAGCAACAGCGCATTCGCCAAACCAAAATTGCCTTCGGCATTCTCAAAATCGATTGGATTGACTTTGTGTGGCATGGTCGAGCTACCCACTTCGCCAGCAACCACTTTCTGTTTGAAGTAGCCGAGGGAAATATAACCCCAAATATCACGCGCCAAATCAATCAAAATCGTGTTCACCCGCGACAATGAATGGAAAAACTCGGCCATATAGTCGTGAGGTTCAATTTGAATGGTGTAAGGATTGTAGGTTAAACCTAAACCTTCAACAAAGCGTTTGGCTAAACCTTCCCATGCCACATCAGGATAGGCCACCAAGTGGGCGTTAAAGTTACCCACCGCGCCGTTGATTTTGCCGAGCATGTCTTGTTGGGCAATTTGCTGGCGTTGACGCTGTAAGCGATACACCACATTCGCTAATTCTTTGCCCATGGTCGAAGGCGTGGCAGGTTGACCGTGGGTGCGTGCCATCATCGGCACTTCGGCAAATTGATGGGCCAGTTCGGTTAATTTGCTAATTGTTGCATCAAGTGTTGGCAGCACCACTTCATCACGCGCCGCTTTTAACATCAAACCATGCGACAGATTGTTGATATCTTCCGAGGTACAAGCGAAGTGAATGAATTCACTGGCAGCGACCACTTCGGGGTTACCTGACAGACGTTCTTTCAGCCAATACTCAATGGCTTTCACATCGTGGTTAGTCCGCGCTTCAATCGCCTTCACTGCCTCGGCATGGGCGACGCTAAAGCCAGCAATCAAAGCATCAATTTCTTGCAGTGTTTCGGCCGAGAACGGTGCAATCTCGGTGATGGCAGGTTCGGCAGCCAACATTTTCAGCCATTCCAACTCCACTTGGACGCGGAATTTCATCAGGCCATATTCACTGAAAATAGGGCGCAACGCCTCACCGCTCGCGGCATAACGACCATCAAGAGGAGAAAGCGCAGTTAAAGTATGAGGAGTCATCATTAGAATCGACTTTTTATCAAAAGAAAAAATAACGTCTTACATCGCTTGCAAACGGCGGTGTACGGCCCGAGCCAGATGTTCAGCCGCGGCAGGGCAATAGCGGAAGAATAACTCCGGCTCGACCATCTCCAGTTCCATCACCGCCAACTGGCCTTGGTTATCGCGAATCACATCAACCCGCGCATACACCACATCAAACGGCACGGCAGCTACAGCAGCTTGCGCAAAGGCAATTTCCTCTGCCGTCGCCTCGTGGGCATGCACCGTACCACCGTGATCGTCTTGTACTCGAAAATCACCGGCCTTGGCGGTTTTACGAATGGCATGGGTAACCTTGCCATCAATCACGATGATAGAGAGTTCGCCTTGCTCGGTGATCGCCTGTTGGAACGGCTGTAACAGCAGGCTTTCATGTGCAATCAATTCAGCATAAATCGCTTGGTAATCGGCGACTTGGTGGCGGTGAAAGCGATAGGTATGCCGCGCCGCCCCCGACACCGCCGGTTTGAGAATCCATTGCTCATCGTCAAACAGGGCCAACTGATCGGCTAGGGTGTGTGGGTCGCCGACTTCGATAAAATGAGTCGGGACAATCCGCACCCCAGCGGTTTGCAAATGGGCCAAATAGTGTTTGTCCACATTCCAACGCAGCAACGGTGCTGGATTAAACAGCTGGCATTGTTGGGATACCTGTTCCAGCCACGGGGAGAAGGTCGTAAAACGGTCGAAGTAATCCCATGTGCTACGGAATAACAAACTTTGTGCATCCCCTGAGGTATTCGCAGGGTCCGCCCAATCACGCCGCACTACGCGCAGCCCTAATGCCTGCAACGCTTCTACAACATAGCGATCTTCGGCATGGAGTTGGCGGCTATACCAATCGTTTTCGTCTTCAACCAGATAGCGCGCTTCGGTCAATACCACCACATCCCACGCTGGATGGGTCTTTACAACAGATGAATTCATCGCCTTACATGCCTGGCAGCATGCCTTTCATTCCACGCATTAACTTAGAAATACCGCCTTTGGCAGTAAACTGCTTCATCATTTTTTGGGTTTCTTCAAACTGCTTTAACAAACGGTTGACCTCTTGCACGGTTACCCCACTGCCTGCGGCAATCCGGCGTTTACGGCTGGCCTTAATTAAATCGGGTTTAGCACGTTCTTGCGGCGTCATCGAATTGATAATGCCCTCGATACGATTGACGGCTTTATCTGCGTCTGCCCCTTGCACCCCCTTGGCGAGTTGACCTAACTGACCAGGCATTTTTTCCATCAGACTGACCATGCCGCCCATTTTTCGCATCTGTTGAATTTGGGCTTTGAAGTCTTCAAGGTCAAAGCCCTTACCCGACTTCAGTTTCTTCGCCATCTTGAGTGCTTCGGCCTGATCCATGCCTTTTTGCACGTCTTCGATCAGCGACAGCACATCGCCCATGCCCAAAATACGGCTAGCCATCCGTTCTGGATGGAAGGGTTCTAAACCGGTTAATTTTTCGCCAACGCCAATAAATTTAATCGGCTTGCCGGTGACATGGCGCACCGAGAGCGCCGCCCCACCACGCGAGTCACCATCGAGTTTGGTCAACACCACACCGGTCAGAGGTAAGGCTTCGTTAAATGCCTGTGCGGTATTGACAGCATCTTGCCCCTGCATGGCATCGACCACAAACAGGGTTTCCACCGGTTTCACCGCAGCATGCAAGGCTTTGATTTCCTCCATCATCGCCGCATCAATCGCCAAGCGGCCAGCGGTATCGACTAACAGGACATCGAAGAAATGACGCTTGGCATGATCGACTGCCGCCAGCGCAATTGCCACCGGTTTTTGGCTTGGATCGGAGGGGAAAAACTCAACATCAAGCTGTTTGGCGAGGGTTTGTAACTGTTCAATCGCCGCTGGGCGATAGACGTCAGCCGACACCACCAATACTTTTTTCTTGTGTTTTTCTTTTAGTAATTTGGCAAGTTTACCGACGGTGGTGGTTTTACCTGCGCCTTGTAAACCTGCCATCAAGACAATTGCCGGTGGGACAGCCGCCAAATTTAGGGCATCGTTTTGTGCCCCCATCAATTTGACCAGCTCTTCATGCACCACGCCGATAATGGCTTGACCCGGTGTCAGGCTCCCCATCACCTCCTGACCCAGTGCGCGTTCTTTTACGCTGGCAACAAAATTTTTCACTACGGGTAAGGCAACATCGGCTTCTAAAAGCGCCATGCGGACTTCACGCATGGCATCGGCGATATTGTCTTCGGTAAGGCGCGCATGGCCTCGTAACGTTTTAATGACGCCGGAAAGTCGGTTTGTCAGATTGTCGAGCATCGGGAATGTCCTTCGTGAGATGCCAACGCCAGAAGGGTTTGGTATAGACTTGGCAAAGTTTCTATTTTAACCCATAGGCCAAAATGCCGCCGCATTTCACCGCGCGCAGTTGGCTGGCTGCTGGTTGTCACTATGCCTTTTTCTGCTTTTACCTTGTTGGCTGCTGCGGCAGCCTTGTTATATCTCTTAATGAGCCGCTACTTTTTTGTCCGCTGGCAAGGACAACGCCAACCGCTAACCGCCAGCATGCGATTGGCAGAACAAACGACTTTAGCGGCAGCCCTGTTCAGTCATGCCCTCAGTCTTGGTGCAGGGGATGAAAGTTGGTGGATGCACCTTGGCGTGGGTCAGTCGATTTCATTAGTGATGTGGTTAGTGGTATTGATTTATTGGGTAACGGCATTTTTCCACCGCCTTGAAGGGGTGCAGATTCTGTTATTCCTATCCGCTGCCCTTGGTGTGTTGTTGGGGATTATCCTACCGGCGGCGCCACTTCCTCACCTCACCCCCTCGCTGCCTTTTGCTCTGCATGTGTTAGTGGCGCTATTTGCCTATAGCTTGTTTACACTTGCCACGCTGTTAGCTGTGTTGATGTTGACGGTAGAACGGCTATTGCATCAAAAACGCGGTATGCGGTTTTTACAACATGTGCCACCGCTATTAACACTCGAAAAACTGTTATTTCGTGTCTTGTGGAGTGGCTTTTTCTTATTAAGTTTGACTGTGTTATCCGGTGCGTTGTTTTCTGAACATATTTTCCACCGCCCTTTTACATTCAATCATAAAAACGTTTTGTCATTGTGTGCGTGGTTAACCTTTGCCACGCTGTTGGCAGGCCGTTTGCGTTATGGCTGGCGTGGTCGTTATGCCGCGCAATGGACCCTTGGTGGCAGTGTTGTCTTGTTGCTGGGTTACATTGGCTCAAAGATTGTTTTGGAATTTTTCATGCAATAAGGATTGCAAAACATCACCCCACAGGCTAAATTACGCCTTGGGCATGATATGTTGTTTTGTTCATCCCATTTGTCCACTGTTCAGTTTATGAATAGCGTTTTCGAGGAGTAAATCGTGAAAAAATGGTTTCTGATGCTGGTTGCCGCATGTGCTTTTCAGTCAGCTTGGGCTGCCGTTGACCTCAACACTGCCAACCAAGCCCAGTTAGAAAGCGTAACAGGGATTGGGCCGGCAAAAGCAAAAGCGATTATTGACTACCGCAGCAAAAATGGCCCTTTCAAAAGCTTGGAAGATTTGGAAAAGGTCGATGGCTTTGGCAAAAAATCAGTCGAGAAAATGAAGGCTGAACTGTCAGTGGGCAAACCGGCCACCGCCCCTGCCGCGGTTAAACCCGCCGCCGCCGCGCCGGCGGCAACACCTGCTGCAGCACAAGCACCGGTGAAAAAATAGGCCTCACAATTCGGCATAAAAAAACGGCTCGCGGTGGCGGGCCGTTTTTTGTTTAGCGCAACAATTTATTAACCGGCGCCTTCGTACACAATTTTCCAATCTTGGTCTTGTTTCACCCAATATTGCCGTTTACGAATCACTTGTTTGAGGTTGTTACTTTGATAATTTTGGTCAAAGCTGACTTCCACCATCGGTTGTGCGGCGGGATAGCGCAGGATACTGAGATTACTTAACTCAACTTTTACCCACGATTTCCCTTGATTGACCCGTTGTTTTTGTTCACGCCATTGGCTGAAATTGCCATCATCACTCCAGAACTGGTCGGCATAATGCGACAAATAACGCCCCATATCACGGCTTTCCCAATCTTGCCGCCATGTTTCAATTTCCTCTTGTAACTCGCGGCGCAAAATCTCGCGTTCGGACATTTTGACCCAATTGACCTTCGGCGCAATCACCACCGGCGTAAAGCCAACTTGGATGCGTTTTCCTAAGTCCACGATGTCAGGATTGGTTAGGACAACGCAGCCATCACTGGCTTGTGGCGGGCGGCTATAGGTGTCGCTGGGCGAACCATGCAACCAAATCCCATAACCAGTGCGGCCAAATTTGCGATCGAGGGCATTGGGGTAGTTGATGGGATACGCACCATCGCCATACAGATCAGGCAGGGTATCGGGATCAAGACTGCGGGTCACATGGTAAACCCCCAGAGGCGTGCGTTTATCGCCCTCTTTTTGTTTTTCTGTCCCTAACTTACCGATGGTAACGTAGTAATCACTGATATAGCGTGGGTTGCCATCACGGTTTTCAAACAGGTACACCCGCGAGCGACCGGTATCAACCAAAACCGCATATTTTTGTTGGGGCGATAGTTCTAGCAGGGCATCAGGCACTAGATTGACCGGTGGTGGCGCTTCGTAACGCGCCAAGCGCACAAACGCCTCGCGCCGCAAGTCTTCGACTGCCTCGGGAGGGGCATCACTGACATTTCCCAGACTTTCTAATGGGCGTGCCCGCGCCAGCAGCAAATCTCCCTTAATCATTTGCGCCAAGCGGAAGGAAGGATTGATATCTAACGCCCGATCAATCAGATCGAGGGCATCATCAAACCGTTGCTGGCGAATCGATTTTAGGCTTTGCACCACCAGCGCTTCGAGATTGCTCGAGCTACCTTCGCCTTGCAAGTTGGGTTCTTCGCGTATGGTGCGGATCACATCCATCGGCAACGCGCTCATCGAGCCAACCGGTGCAGCAAAAACCGCAATCCACAACAAGACAAAGAAACGGATAAAAGGGGCAACTCTCAGCATTAGCGTCCTACGGATTCTTCAAGAATCTGCCATTTGCCAGCCTGACGAGTCATCAGCACCGATTTTGCACTGTTGGCAGAGAAAGTGGATGAGCGATAGCGTTGACGGAAACGAATTTCAACTTGGTCTTTTGCAATAGTTTTCGCGACAGGTTGCAAAATTTCAACTTCTATTTGCCCTGGTTTATCAATTCTTACCCGCCGACTGGCCTCCCATGCCGAACGACTTTCACCTTTAGGCGTACGGAACGCTGGGGCATAGAAAGTTAAATAACGATTCACATCTTTTGCCGCCCATGCGTCTGCCCATGCTTTTAATGCAGCAATCGCAGCTTGCTCTTCTGCTTGCTGTGCGGGATTTACGGGTGGAGTAGCAGGTTCTGCACTCGGTTTTACTGCTGTGGCTGCTGTGGGTTTAGGTTCAACTTTGGCAGGTTCGGTCTTCGCAGGTTCTGCTTTTACTGCAGGCGCTTCAGTTTTTGCCGTGGCAGGTGGGGCAGGCGGTGATTTCAGTAATGGCGCCAGATTATTGACCGTTGTACTCGGCGTGGTGATCGGGGGCGGTGTTACAACAGTTTTATTCGCTGGTGGAGTGGCGGCAGGTGTTGGCGTGGCAGCGGCCAAACGTGCGATTTGTGGAGAGGTGCTTTCACTGGCCAACCCACGCATCAATGCCAACCGCGATAAATTATTTTCTGTGGCTGAGGGGGCTGTTTTATTGAGGTTTAACGCCTTATCGTAAGCCTGTTTAGCCATCCGTTCATAGAGCTCGCCTAAATTACGGTGTGCTGTGGCATAGGCGGGATGAGAGGCAATAGCTTGTTCTAATTCGCGTTGTGCTTTATCAAATTCACCACGTGCGGCATACAACACGGCTAAATTATTGCGTGCCTCGGCCAAGTTAGGATGATCGCGGCTTAATTCAGCAAATTGCACAATCGCCTCATTTAAGCGGCCTTGGTCGGCTAAAATAACACCCCTACGAAAACGAACTTTTAAATCTTTTGGATGTTGTGTCAGCCATTGATTAGCGCGTTGTAATGCTTGAGCGGTTTGCCCCTGCCGCAACAATTTATCAATTTCTGCTGATTCATCAGCATGCGCAGGCGTGACACAGAGCATCAGAGCCGTAGCCGCTATACCCAGAGACAGAGAAATTCGACGCATCACAATCATGAGAAATCACAGGCCTTAAAGCGCAATAGCGCAAACTTTTTAATTGTACCAATAAAGTTAAGACAATCACCACATCAATTCAAACGGATGATGCCAAATAATAGATTTGGTGATTGGATATACAAAATCAATAGTCCTCATCAGCACAAAATAGCTGCGTTAGAATCGACTTCTTTTTGATGTCAGAAATAGGAGTGCAATATGGCAAGGTCTTATTTGATTGGTGTGACCGGCGGAATTGCCGCTTATAAAAGCTGTGAGTTGGTGCGCTTATTAGTGAAGGCAGGGCATCAGGTCCGAGTAGTGATGAGCGAGGCGGCAACCCATTTTATCAGCCCAACCACTTTTCAAGCATTGTCGGGACATCCGGTCTTTACCGATGTATGGGATGCACGGCCAGAGAATGCAATGGCCCATATTGAGCTGAGTCGCCAAGCCGATGTGTTTTTAATTGCACCGGCCACTGCTGATTGTTTAGCGCGTTTGGCACAGGGACGCTGTGATGATTTGATTTCGACACTGGCGGCGGCGCGCACTTGCCCATTGGTTGTGGCACCGGCAATGAACCGTCAGATGTGGGAAAACCCACCCAATCAACGTAATGTGCAACAGTTACGAGCAGATGGCGTGCAAGTGTTTGGTCCTGCTCATGGTGAACAAGCCTGCGGTGAAGTGGGGGATGGGCGTATGTTAGAAGCCGCCCAGCTGTTCGATCTGTTGCAAGGTTGTCATCAACCTAAAATCTTGGCGGGAAAAAAGGTGTTATTAACCGCTGGTCCAACTTTTGAACCAATCGACCCTGTGCGCGGCATTACCAATATCAGCTCCGGTAAGATGGGGTATGCCTTGGCGCGTGCCTGTCGTGATGCGGGGGCCGAAGTCACATTAGTGTCTGGCCCAACAGCGTTAACCGAGCCCGTTGGGGTGCATACGCTTGCTGTCCGACAAGCGCGTGAGATGTTAGCCGCAGTGGAGCAGTCGTTATCTGGGCAAGATGTGTTTATTTCGGTGGCGGCGGTTGCCGATTATCGCCCAGCCGAATACCACGAGCACAAAATCAAGAAACAGCATGAAGGCGTACCCACGCTGAGTTTGCTTGAAAATCCGGATATTTTAGCCACTATCGCCGCCCGCGCCGATGCGCCTTTTTGCGTAGGGTTTGCTGCAGAAAGCCGCAATGTCTTGGAATTCGCCGAAGCGAAACGGCAACGTAAAAAACTGCCATTGTTGGTAGCCAATTTAGCGCAAGCAGCGATGGGGGCGGATGATAATGAAATTGTGCTATTGGATGATGCTGGCCAACATCCGATGCCACGAATGGAAAAATCAGCGGTGGCATGGGCGATTGTGCAGCATATTGCCCAGATGTTAGCGACCGCTTCCCAACATTAAGGAAACACGATGACTTTAGAAGTCGATGTCAAAATTTTAGATCCACGTTTACACGATACCCCTCCGGCTTATGCAACCGCAGGTGCCGCAGGTCTGGATTTACGCGCTGCCCTCGAACAACCTTTGGAATTAGCCGCCGGTGCGACAGCGTTAATCCCGACTGGGATGGCGATTCATTTGGCCGATCCAGGATACGCCGCCATGATTTTGCCGCGCTCGGGTTTGGGACATAAGCACGGGATTGTTTTAGGTAACTTGGTCGGGTTGATCGACTCTGATTATCAGGGGCAATTGATGGTGTCGGTGTGGAACCGAGGTTCGGCACCGTACACCATTCAAGTATTAGAACGGATTGCGCAGTTGGTGATTGTGCCGGTGATGCAAGCACAGTTCCGGCTGGTGGATGACTTTGCTACCAGCGACCGAGGTGAAGGCGGTTTTGGTTCGACTGGCAGCCATTAAAAAATGGTTAAGCATGGCGTTTAAGTCTTAACGCCGTGGAGGTCGGGGTGGGCGGGGCTCGTACATTTGTACAGTGCCGGCCAACCGATCATGCAAAAACAGTCTGTCTTTGTCCCACACACTCCACAAATAGGGCAATGCCCACCAACTTAATGCAGCAAATACGGCCGACTTAAATGGCAATCGTGCTTTCCAGCCTAAATACGATATCGCCGGAATTCCAATCAATAAAATCGCTGCAATTGCAAAGCGGAGGCCAGCTGTTTTGATATCGATGGGATAGCCGTCTTGTCGCTGTAATCGTAAACGCCATGTCTTCATAGCAAGGGTCTGCCCGCTACGACGCTAGCGCCTGCCGAAAAAACACTTTTGGGATAAATTTTTTCGAAAAATATTAAAATCAACAAAGTTTAAATTTTTAAGGTAAAAATAACAATGGTTTTTTTGTTTTGTTTATGTATTCTAAGCGAGTTGAGATGCCCCGTGCGAGTAGAGCAAAAATAATTTCAAAAGCCGGATTAAATGGGAGTTGATGAAATTGAATTGCACACTCTTACTTGGCTCTTGGAGGTGATGATGTTGTCCACGGTGATTTTTGTGATGTGTAGATTGTAGATAGCCGTAAAACCTTTGTTTCTGGAGATCACTATGAAAATTTCTTCATCAAGTCAGAGAGGTGACTTTAGCCATCTCATACACTCACCTTTTAAGCGTATGGATGGTTCAACTAGCCCTGAAAAGTTGTTGTGGAAGACTGAAGAGTACATTAAGCAGCACAACGACTTTGATTTTGCAGAAAAGTTAAAGAGTGTTGAAAAGCTCCTTGCCGGTACTCACGACCAAAACCGGCAAGTTCATTTTCAACAACAGCTAAAACAAGAAGCTGATACGGTTTTTCGTCAAGGTGGAAAAATAGTGGCTATTTTGTTTAAGGACGGTAGCACAGAATGGCATGGCAGCCTTAATTTCAACATTCAAAAATTGGCAGATCAGAGCCAAAAGTTAAGTCCAAATGAATACTTGATGACCATGCGCCAAGCACTTATTCGGGCCTTAGGTAGCCATACCGTTCATACCTCTTATGGCCTGAATGAAAAAGCCCCAACACTTGGTGAACTTATGACAGAGCAACGGTCATATCGCACCTAAAATTCCTTATAGATTTCTTTGATTAGCTGTATGAATCATGTTCGGGGTGGTCGGGGCTCGTACATCTGTACGGTTCCGGCCAAACGATCATGCAAAAACAGTCTGTCTTTGTCCCATACACTCCATAAATAGGGCAACGCCCACCAACTCAATGCAGCAAACACGGCTGACTTAAACGGCAATCGTGCTTTCCAACCTAAATACGATATCGCCGGAATTCCAATCAATAAAATCGCTGCAATTGCAAAGCGGAGGCCGGCTGTTTTGATATCGATGGGATAGCCGTCTTGTCGCTGTAATCGTAAACGCCATGTCTTCATGGCAAGGGTCTGCCCGCCACGACGCCAGCACCAAGTAAAATAGCCATACAACACGGCTAATAAGTACAGTCGAAACACCCATTCCAACCAAGTCTCTTGACCTAACCAAGCAAACAACGGTTGAAAAGCCACCCCCGCAAATAAAATCAATGCTGATAACAGCAGCACTTCATACAGCAGACTGCCCAACCGCCGCCAGATTCCTGCCATGGTGATGTTTTGTTCCATTGCCCTACTTTCAAATCGGCTTATAAAAAAGAAGGTCGCATTTTAACGGGGTTTGCAAAAACTCGCGGTGCAATCTATTCGCCCGATGCCAGAACAGATTTTGATGCTGCACGCGCACAAAAATCTTGACCGAGTTTTGTCATATAGGCTACCTTCGCCTGTCCGCAGCAGATAGAATCTGTGGACTACCCAATCTCAAGGCTGGCGTCAATCCGCCACGGCCCCATCAGGGCTGTGGACGCGACCCGACCCCTGTTCGGTTGACCCACCTATATTCGCCCCTAACCGGCACGTGCGAATCTTGTAGACGACCAATATCGTCCAGCGCGGTGAAATGCCGCACACTTCTTGACTATTCGGATTAACCCTTTGGCCAAAGACGAAAGGAAAACGTGACAGAGGCATTATCGGCCAAGGCACAGGCAATATACGGTCTGCGTCTCGCCTCCCCAGTCTCACTAGACTGTGGTTTCACGTATACATCATGAAGATCTCGGGCGCGGAAATCGTTGCGCGCTGCCTTCAAGAAGAGGGCGTCGAATTTGTTTTCGGCTACCCAGGCGGCGCAGTGCTGGAAATTTATGACGCGATTTTCCAACAAGATAAATTCAAGCATGTGTTGGTTCGGCATGAACAGGCAGCTGTCCATGCTGCCGATGGGTATTCGCGTTCCAGCAAAAAGGTTGGGGTTGCGCTGGTCACCTCAGGCCCAGGTGCGACAAATGCGGTCACAGGGATTGCAACAGCTTATTTAGACTCGATTCCGATGGTGGTGATTTCCGGCCAAGTGGCCACTCCCGCGATTGGTTTAGATGCCTTCCAAGAAGTGGACATGGTTGGGATTACCCGTCCATGCGTCAAACACAATTTCTTAGTGCGTGATGTCAATGAATTGGCAGAAACCTTTAAAAAGGCTTTCTATATCGCGCAAACCGGCCGTCCTGGTCCGGTGGTGATTGATATTCCAAAAGATGTGACTCAGGCGATGACTGAGTTCAACTATCCAGAATCAGTCAGCATTCGTTCTTACGTTCCCGCTGGTCGTGGTCATCCCGGCCAAATTCGCAAAGCAGTCAGCTTAATCAGCGAAGCCAAACGTCCATTTATCTATGTGGGTGGTGGTGCGGTATTGGCTGATGCGTGCGAAGAAGTCCGCGACTTAGTGCGCCTGTTGAATGCACCTTGTACCAACACCTTGATGGGCTTGGGCGCCTATCCTGCTACCGACCGTCAATTTGTCGGTATGTTGGGGATGCACGGTACCTATGAAGCCAACATGGCGATGCAAAACTGTGATGTGCTGATTGCCGTTGGTGCGCGTTTTGATGATCGTGTGGTGTCGGTGCCAGAAAAATTCTTGGCCGTACCTAAGAAAATCATTCATATCGATATCGACCCGAGTTCGATTGCTAAGCGTGTCAAAGTCGATATTCCTATCGTCGGCAATGTGAAAGATGTGCTGCATGAAATGTTGGCCTTGATTCGTCAAACCAACGTCCACATCGATTCCATCGCTTTGGAAGCGTGGTGGCAACAGATTGAAGAATGGCGCAAACCCAATTCGCTGTTGTATGTGCAAGACCAAGAGATTATCAAGCCACAATATGTGGTAGAAAAACTGTGGGAAGTGACCAACGGCCAAGCCATCATCACCTCTGACGTAGGTCAGCACCAGATGTTTGCTGCGCAATACTACAAATTTGATCGCCCAAAACAGTGGATTAACTCCGGTGGTTTAGGCACGATGGGCTTTGGTTTGCCTGCTGCAATGGGGGCGCAGTTGGCGAATCCTGATGCCACCGTGGCATGTATTACCGGTGAAGCCTCGATTCAGATGAATATTCAAGAATTGTCCACCTGCAAGCAATATCACACCCCAGTGAAAATTGTGAACCTGAATAATCGCTATTTAGGCATGGTGCGGCAGTGGCAAGAATTCTTCTACGGCAACCGCTACTCGGAATCTTACATGGATGCCCTGCCCGACTTTGTGAAGTTGGCAGAAGCGTATGGCCATGTCGGGGTTCGTGTTGAAAAACCAGCCGATGTTGAGCCGGTGTTGAAAGAATTCTTTAGCAGCAAGTACAAAGAACGTTTGGTGTTCTTTGACTTTATGACGGATCAAAAAGTTAACGTCTTCCCAATGGTTGGTAACGGCAAAGGGTTGGACGAAATGGACTTGCCTCCGCATATGCGCAATAACGGTGGCGGTGATGGTGACCGCGACTACGGTAATCTGTGCTAAGCAAAGGCCTTCACTATGCGACACATTCTTTCCATTTTGATTGAAAACGAAGCCGGTGCCTTGTCCCGTGTGGTGGGGTTGTTCTCCGCTCGTGGCTATAACATCGACTCCCTGACCGTTTCTACCACAGAAGACGCGACGCTCAGCCGCATGACCATCGTCACTCACGGTTCTGACGATGTGATTGAACAAATCACCAAACAGCTCAACAAGCTGATTGAAGTGGTGAAGGTGATTGATCTGAACGAATCAGATCACATCGAGCGCGAGATGATGCTGATTAAAGTGCGTGCAACCGGTAAAGACCGTGAAGAAATGAAGCGGATGGCGGATATTTTCCGTGGCCGCATCATCGATGTGACGGAAAAAACCTATACCATCGAACTCACCGGCACCAGCGAAAAACTCGGCGCCTTTATCGAAGCACTCGACCGCACCGTGATTTTAGAAACCGTGCGTACCGGTGCCTCGGGTATTGGTCGTGGCGAGCGCATTTTGAAAATCTAAGGCACACTATTGCCTTGTCTTACCCCCTTAACACTTGGGATGTGGCGCCAACCTGTGCGCGCCCCATCCCGCTCTGGAGATAGCATGAAGGTTTACTACGATAAAGACGCCGATCTGTCGATCATCAAAGACAAAAAAGTGGCCATCATTGGTTACGGTTCACAAGGCCATGCCCACGCACAAAACTTGAAAGATTCCGGCGTGGACGTGATCGTTGGTCTGCGTAAAGACGGCGCCTCGTGGAAAAAAGCAGAAACCGCTGGCCATAAAGTGAAAGAAGTGGCTGATGCAGTGAAAAAGGCCGACGTGGTGATGATTCTGTTGCCTGACGAATCTCAGCCTGATGTGTATCGCAATGATATTGCACCAAACCTGAAAAAAGGCGCAGCCTTGGCATTCGCTCACGGTTTCAACATTCATTACAACCAAATCGTGCCACCGGCAGATGTGGATGTGATCATGGTGGCACCAAAAGGCCCAGGCCACACTGTGCGTTCTGAATATGTCAAAGGCGGTGGTGTGCCAACTTTGATCGCAGTTTATCAAGACCACTCTGGTAAAGCGCGTGATATCGCTCTGTCGTATGCGGCTGCTAACGGCGGTACCAAAGGCGGCGTGATCGAAACCAACTTCCGCGAAGAAACCGAAACCGACTTGTTCGGCGAACAAGCCGTGTTGTGTGGTGGCGCAGTGGAATTGGTCAAAGCTGGCTTTGAAACACTGGTTGAAGCTGGTTATGCACCAGAAATGGCCTACTTCGAGTGCTTGCACGAACTGAAGCTGATCGTTGACCTGATGTACGAAGGCGGCATCGCCAACATGAACTACTCCATCTCCAATAATGCCGAGTATGGTGAGTATGTGACTGGCCCTGAGGTGATTACCCCTGCAACCAAAGAAGCGATGAAAAAAGCGCTGTATCGCATTCAATCCGGCGAATACGCGAAAATGTTCATCCTCGAAGGCAAGACCAACTATCCAAGCATGACCGCTCGTCGTCGTTTGACTGCTGATCATCCAATCGAACAAGTGGGTGCTCAGTTGCGCGCCATGATGCCTTGGATTGCGAAAAACAAACTGGTTGACCAATCGAAGAACTAATCTTTGTTTGGACAGCAAGAAACGGGAGCTTAGGCTCCCGTTTGTCATTGCAGCTATCTGATATTTCTTTGTTGCATGGCAAAGGACGTGCACATCGCTATCGCCTTAGCGGCAAACGATGATACATTGCGTGTGACTGTGGCACGGTTATGGACTTTTCCTGATCCATCAGACACAGCATTTTTTCCTACGCCTTCCGCGAAACTTATGCAAGCACCTTACAACAAGCCCGAAAAACTGACCCTGCGCCGGCAGGGTATCTACCTACTTCCCAATTTATTCACCCTTGCCGCTTTATTCTCAGGCTTTTATGCCATTGTGCAAGCAATGAGCAACCGCTTTGAGGTGGCCGCTGTGGCGATTTTTATCGCGATGGTGCTAGATGGCCTAGATGGACGGGTGGCTCGTTTAACCCATAGCCAAAGCGCGTTTGGCGCTGAATTTGACAGCCTTTCCGATATGGTCAGCTTTGGTGTGGCCCCTGCTCTCGTTGTTTATGAATGGCTATTAAAAGATTTGGGCAAATTGGGCTGGATGGTGGCTTTTATTTACTGTGCAGGTGCCGCCCTGCGGCTTGCCCGTTTTAACACGATGGTAGGGACAGCGGATAAACGCTGGTTTACTGGCCTACCCAGCCCCGCTGCCGCCGCTTTAGTAGCAGGTTTGGTGTGGATTTGCCATGAATATCATGTTGATGTGGATTGGCTGGCGTGGTTGGCCTTGGGATTTACCGCCTTTGCGGGTTTATCGATGGTGGTCAATACACGCTTTTACAGTTTTAAAGAAATTAATGTCCGGCAAAAAGTGCCATTTATGGCATTGTTGCTGTTAGTGTTGGCCATCTTGTTATTAGTCTCAAAACCCCCGCTGGTGTTATTCGGCTTTTTTGTGTTGTATGGCCTCTCGGGGTATGGCTACAGCCTATGGTGTATGGTGCGGCGCAAGAAAGTCGAGCCCTATCAACCCGAGGTCAGCGACAAACAAGATTAGACAAAATTAGACATTAAATCTAAAAAAACCCGCCCTTGTGCGGGTTTTTTTACGACTCCGCAAGAATTTAATTGACGAAAAGTCTAATTTGACGTACTGTAACCCCATTAGATGAGGCAAACCATCATGCAATTAGACATTAAACGTCTTATCGCTGATTTTGGCGGCCCAAGCCAACTTGCTGATGCGCTGCAGCAGCATTTTCCGGACGAGGCCGTTTCACGAGCAGCGGTATACAAATGGCGTGAGCGCAGCAGTCTGCCGCTACCGCAGCTACAAAAACTTGCCCAACTTGCCGCAGCACAGGGACGACATTTTGATTTGAACTGGTATTTGGCTACGTCTTCGCAGCCAACCACGACTTTGGGGAGCATTCCTAGTATGAGCAGCAATACGCGTTTGGTTATCTTTGATACCACCCTCCGTGACGGCGAACAAAGCCCCGGCGCTTCTATGACCCGTGAAGAAAAAATCCGTATTGCCCGTCAACTGGAAAAGCTGGGCGTTGATGTCATCGAAGCCGGCTTTGCCGCCGCCAGCCCAGGCGATGCCGAGTCGATCCACGCAATTGCTTCGGTGATTAAACAATCCACCGTCTGTTCTTTGGCGCGTGCGAATGAGCGCGACGTGCGCGCCGCCGGTGAAGCCATTAAGCCTGCCGCACGTGGCCGGATTCACACTTTTATCGCGACCAGCCCGATTCACATGGAAAAGAAACTGCGCATGACCGAAGATGAGGTTGTGGCAGCCGCGGTGAAAGCGGTGCAAATTGCCCGTGAATATACCGACGATGTCGAATTTTCTGCTGAAGACGCATTGCGCTCTGAAATCGACTTTCTGGCCCGTGTCTTTGGGGCAGTGATCGAAGCAGGTGCCACGACCTTGAATGTGCCCGATACCGTGGGTTATTCGACGCCTGCACGCACAGAAGCCTTTTTCCGTGAGTTGATTAGTAAAACCCCCGGTGGGGATCGGGTGATTTGGTCGGCGCATTGCCACAATGACTTGGGCATGGCGGTTGCCAACTCCTTGGCAGCGGTGCAAGGCGGGGCGCGACAGGTCGAGTGTACGATCAATGGTTTGGGTGAACGAGCTGGTAATGCGGCATTAGAAGAAATCGTGATGGCAGTGAAAACTCGCCATGATGTGTTTGGTGTCCACACTGGCATCGACGCTGCACAAATTGTTCCCACTTCAAAATTGGTTTCCACCATCACGGGGTATCCGGTGCAACCCAACAAGGCGATTGTTGGCGCTAATGCCTTCTCGCATGAATCTGGTATTCACCAAGATGGTGTATTGAAACACCGCGAAACCTACGAAATCATGAGTGCCGAGTCGGTCGGCTGGAGCACCAACCGTTTGACATTGGGCAAATTGTCTGGCCGTAATGCCTTTAAGACGAAATTGGCAGAGCTGGGTGTGGAACTGAAGTCAGAAGAAGCACTCAACGCTGCGTTTGCCCGCTTTAAAGAATTGGCCGACCGCAAACGTGAGATTTTTGATGAAGATTTACAAGCCTTGGTCAGTGATGAACTCACCACCATCGACCAACAAGAGGACTTCAAGCTGGTGTCTTTGCGTGTTGCCACAGAAACCGGTGAGCCACCTTTGGCTATCTTAACTGTCAACGAACGGGGACAAGAACAACGTGCTGAGTCCACTGGTTCTGGTCCTGTGGATGCCGCGTTCAAAGCGATCGAGTCACTGGCCAACTCTGGGGCAGAGTTGCAACTGTATTCGGTTAACGCAATCACCAGTGGTACCGATAGCCAAGGTGAGGTAACTGTGCGCTTGGCCCGTGATGGTCGTATTGTGAATGGTCAAGGCGCGGATACCGATATTATCGTGGCAAGTGCCAAAGCTTATTTGTCTGCGTTGAACAAACTCAGCAAAGGTGAACGAGTCAACCCACAAAAATCGTCTGAAGCCGCTGCTGTTTAATTTGGCTGTGGTACGCTAACTACAGGGCGTGGTGTTTACCACGCCCTGTTTGCATATCTTGACGCGGAGAATCGTTGTGCACCAAGCCTATTTCATCACTGGTACGGATACTGAAATTGGTAAAACTCATGTTGCTGTGACACTGATTCAACAATGGCAACAACAAGGCCTGCGGGTGGCGGCCATGAAGCCGGTTGCCTCAGGCGCATGGCAGGATGAACAGGGTATTTGGCGCAATGATGATGTTGAACGGTTAATCGCCGCCACCGGACAAACCGACCGTGCTTTGCTGAACCCCTATTGTTTTCCCTCGCCGATTTCGCCACATTTGGCGGCACGAGAGGCGGGGGTGCAAATTGACCTCAAGCATTTAGTTGATTGCTATCGACAATTAGCTGCACAGGCGGATGTAGTCGTTGTGGAAGGTGCGGGGGGGTGGTTGGCACCCTTGACAGATGAATTGGATATGGCAGATTTAGCCCTTGCCTTGGCAATTCCGGTGGTATTGGTGGTTGGTATGCGCTTGGGTTGTATCAATCATGCCCGTTTGACTGCCGCTGCGATTGTGCAGCGTGGTGCGCCATTTGCAGGATGGATAGCGAACCGTGTTGTACCGCAACAACTGGCTTATCAAGAGAATTTAGCGACGCTACAACGGACTTTACCTGTTCCAATGTGGCAGGAAATCCCATTTTCTGTTGCAAAGTCTGAGCAAGGTTAATGACGATGGCTGTCTGTGCCATGTATCATACGGTTTTGTGTGCTTGCGCATATATTAAGCTGAAGGATAAAACGTGCAAAATTGGGTTGCGATAGGATGTCGATGGCTTGCCATGACTGCGCTATTAGTTGGTATCGCAGCGTGCCAACCCACAACACCTGCACTCAATTTGAAAGGCACAGATGTCAGTAATGCTAAAATCGGTGCTGATTTTACATTAATTGACCATAATGGTAATTCCAAACGTCTTTCAGACTTCTATGGACAAGCAATAGTTTTGTTTTTCGGATATATTCACTGTCCGGACGTTTGCCCGACGACTTTGGCTGAAATGGCAGAAGCGATGAATCGTCTAGGAAATGATGCAGAAAAGGTCACTGTGTTATTTGTCTCAGTCGACCCTAAACGCGATACTCCAGACATCATGAAAGCTTATGTCACTTCATTTCACCCGCGCTTTATTGGATTGACCGGAAGTGCAACAGCAATCGCTGAGGTAAGCCGTGCCTTTAAGGTGGTGGCAGAAAAACGCGGAGATGTTGCTGGTGGTAATTATTCCATCGACCACAGCGCCGGTGCATATATTTACGATCCGTCAGGCCGCCTGCGTTCTTATGTAACGTATGGCAGCGGGGCGGATGTGTTGGTTCATGACCTGAAGCAGGTGCTTACGGTACGCTAAAGGTCTTGTTTTGAGCTCACATAAAGCATAAATTTTGCTTTAGTGATTCTTTGTAACGTAACACAGAGCGATATTCCTGCAACGTGACAGACATCAGCCCCCCTTCCGGCGACGCCTCTAACGCCCCTCTGCCGATGAGCGAGGAACTCGCCCTCTATACATTGACTTCCTCATTGGAAATCGCCCACCACTTGCGTCGAATTATCAACGCAGGACAAATGGTGACCGTGTTTTCCAATCATGGAAAATCGTTTATTTTGACTCGTCTTCTGGCGGTCGATACCCGACAAAATCTGCTGATTTTTGACATAGGTTCCGACGGCAATATGAATCGGCTATTGTTGACGAGCGAACGCAACGTGCTGGTCTGTGCGCCGGAAGGCGTTAAGACGCAGTTCTCAGTGGGTCGGGTTAAAGAGACAACGTATGAAGGTGCCCCCGCCTTCGTGACAAATCTACCCTCCTCATTGATTAAACTACAGCGCCGCGAGTATTTCCGCATTCGAACCCCGATTGCCAGTCCGGTGATGTGTAACGTCCATGACTACGACGAAGGTAATGGGGTGACATTGCCGATCTACGACATCAGTTTGGGTGGGGTGTCTTTGGTGACGCCTGAAGACTTACCCGGATTTGATGTGACGCAGATTTACTCTGATGTGGCTTTGGACTTAAAACAAGCTGGTACAGTTCCCGTTGTGATCGAAGTACGCAATATTTTGCGTATTCCTCAGCGCAATAATACGGTGCAAGTACGGGTTGGCTGTGAGTTCAAAGACCTATCAATGCGCGGTCAAACCATTATCCAAAAATATATTGCTCAGCTAGAACGAGAACGTCGTGCGATGGAGCGTGACTAAGTTTAAGGTGGTGGTGTGGGCAAATTAGGATCAACCCAGCTGATGACCTCAGCTGGGCCGTTTTTTTTATTGTTTTTCGTTTTGAATTAATGGATGTGCCCATGCTAACGATTGCACTTTCTAAGGGCCGAATTTTTGATGAAACCCTACCGCTGCTGGCGGCGGCGGGTATTGTGCCAACAGAAGACCCAGAATCTTCTCGCAAACTGATTATTGAAACCAATCTACCTGATGTGCGTCTGATTATTGTCCGCGCCAGTGATGTGCCGACTTATGTGCAATATGGCGCAGCGGATTTGGGCATTGCTGGACGCGACGTTTTAATTGAACATGGCGGTGCAGGTTTATATCAGCCGCTCGATCTTGAAATTGCCCGTTGTCGAATGATGGTGGCGGTTAAAAACGGCTTTGATTACGACAGCGCAGTGCAACAAGGGGCGCGTTTGCGAGTTGCAACAAAATATCCACAAATTGCCCGAGAACACTTCGCCCGAAAAGGCGTGCATGTGGATGTGATTAAGCTATATGGTTCGATGGAGTTGGCGCCGTTGGTTGGCTTGGCTGATGCTATCGTTGATTTGGTATCAACCGGTAATACCCTGCGTGCCAACGATTTGGTGGCAGTGGAACATATTTTGGATATCAGTTCGCGCTTAGTGGTAAACCAAGCTGCGCTGAAATTGAAATACGCCACCTTACGCCCAGTGATGGATGCCTTTGCTGCTGGTGTGAAAATAGAAAGCCAAAACTAATATGGGATGGGACACCGTTCTAACCATTAGCGTCATTGCCTTATTGGCGATGCTAAGCCCGGGGCCAGATTTTTTTCTTGTGGTGAAAAATGCTGCTCGTTATTCACGGCGGGCGGCATTAGCAACCACCTTAGGCATTAACGTGGGTATTGCGCTGCACATGAGTTATTGTGTGCTTGGTTTGGTATTGATTATTCAGCAAACGCCGTGGCTGTTTGATCTGTTGAAATATGCTGGTGCAGGCTATCTGATTTGGATTGGTGTGCAGGCCTTGTTGTCACGTGGTGGTGTGTCATCTGTCACGGATGAAAATGGCCATACACAACAACAAGTCCCATTTTGGCGTGCTTTCAGTGAAGGGTTGTTGTGTAATCTTCTCAATCCCAAAGTGACGTTGTTTTTCTTCAGTGTTTTCACTCAGCTGTTGCAACCCGATTCTTCTTTACATGAAAAAATCTTAATTGCCCTTATCATCTTCTTGTTGGGGATTGTCTATTGGCCTCTATTGGTCTTGCTGATCCAACAAGCTTGGGTATTACGCGCTTTACGGCGTGTGCAACACACGGTTGACCGAGTGCTAGGGGGTGTTTTGCTAGCACTGGGTATTAAAGTCGCTTTATCCTGATTTTTTCTCTTAATCAATCCGAGATAGCGCCCCATTATGTTGAAATTATCTTCCCGAGAAGCCAACTTTTCAGAACGGTTGGCTGCGTTGTTAGACTTCGAGACGGCTCAAGATCCTGCGGTTGATACAGCGGTAGCCGACATCATTCAGGCTGTTAAAACACAGGGCGATGCCGCTTTGTTGGCATACACCGCCCGTTTCGACCGTGTTCAGGTAGCACAGGCTGCTGATTTAGAAATCACTCACGATGAACTGAAAGCAGCGTTTACCCGACTGCCAGCAGAAACACGCTCGGCATTAGAAGCTGCTGCTGGTCGTGTTCGCCGCTACCATAAGCACCAACTGGCCCATTCGTGGGAATACACCGAAGAAGACGGTACTGTCCTTGGTCAAAAAGTGACTGCGCTTGATCGAGTTGGGATTTATGTGCCGGGTGGAAAAGCCGCATACCCTTCTTCTGTCTTGATGAATGCTATCCCTGCCAAGGTGGCTGGTGTGGGTGAAGTGATTATGGTTGTGCCCACTCCGGGTGGCGAGCGTAATGATTTGGTGTTGGCTGCGGCGTTTATTGCGGGGGTTGATCGGGCATTTACTGTTGGCGGCGCGCAAGCAGTGGCTGCCTTGGCCTATGGCACAGCAACCATCCCTGCGGTGGATAAAATCACTGGGCCGGGGAATGCTTATGTCGCAGCAGCAAAACGCCGTGTCTTCGGTATTGTTGGGATTGATATGGTTGCGGGACCATCAGAAATTTTGGTGATCTGTGATGGCAAAACCGATCCCGACTGGATTGCGATGGATTTATTTAGCCAAGCCGAGCACGATGAAATCGCCCAAGCGATTTTGCTTTGCCCTGATGCGAATTACCTCGCCGAGGTTGAGGCCAGCATTGGCCGCTTATTACCCACCATGCCTCGTCGAGCGATTATCGAAGCCAGTTTGAAGAATCGTGGGGCAATGATTGAAGTGGCTTCGTTAGAAGAAGCCTGCCAAATTGCTAACTATATTGCACCAGAGCATTTAGAGTTGTCGGTAGAACATCCTGAACACTACCTCGATCAACTGCGCCATGCCGGAGCGATTTTTATGGGACGTTTTACGTCCGAGTCGCTTGGTGATTATTGTGCAGGCCCTAATCACGTTCTCCCTACTAGCCGCACCGCGCGTTTTGCTAGTCCATTAGGCGTATATGATTTCCAAAAACGCAGCAGTTTGATTCGTGTGTCTGCTGATGGTGCGGATAGCCTTGGCCGAATCGCTGCCACGTTGGCGCACGGTGAAGGCTTAACTGCCCATGCCCGCGCAGCTGAGTTACGTCTTAAATCGACCTAATCCACTCTCTTTTCCTGATTTAAAAAAACGCCTCATACCGCTATGGTGTGGGGCGTTTTTTTTCGTGTTGTAAAATTTTCTTGGAATTAAATTGCTGCACAAATCGGTATAAAAATGACTTTTTAACTGATTATGTGTTATGACTTAAAAGAAACCCAAGAACTGGCCATTCGCGAAATTATCGAACAAGCCCGAGAAAATCTATTTAAGTTGCAATCTAAAGAGTTAGGAATTGAAAAAGTGATTGAGAAATTATTAGAAAAACTCTCTTAATTTGACCATATAATCTGTGGCAGGGTAAATCCAAGATCATTTCTACCCTGCCATCAGACTACTTATTGCTTGGCTTGGAATGCCTCGTTAAACGTTACAATCCCTTGTGGAATCACACCACTGATACTTTTTGCTAATAAGTATTCTGCTGGTACCTCTGGCAAGATCAAACCGTGCTGAGCAGAAAATCCAAATCGCGAATAGAATCTGGGATCCCCTACCAACACACAACCATCGATACCAACATTCGCCAACCAATCGAGCCCCGCCTGCATCAACTGAGCCCCAATCCCTCGGTTTTGAAGATGAGGCAAAACCGAAATGGGCCCCACACCTAACCAATGCTGATGACAGCCAGAAATACTGACTGGCGAAAAGGCAACATGGCCAACAATAATATTGTTATGCAGTGCAACCAGCGATAATGATAGTGCTTGATTGTTACGCAAAGCATTGACAATGAATTGTTCAGTATGTTGTGTGTGTTGAGCATTCAAAAATGCTTTTTCTGTGACAGAAAAAATGGCATCAATATCTGCTGGCTTTTCTTTTCTGATTTCAATTTTCATCTCACCCCCCTATTGATTATCTAATTGCGCGCGAACGGCGCGCAAGCCAGCTTTATTGATCATATAAGGCTGACGATTTTTTGAACTAATCAATTTTTTAGCGCGGAGTTTTTTGAAAATGGTCATCGTACACTCGGTCAGGATAAACCCTTCCCGCGTGTAACAATCCACTTGAGTGATGTGGCCCGACTCACTTCGGATGTGGACAATGCGGCCACCTTTTGCAAGAACATGCAAGGTTTTTTGTTCAGGCTTTGAGATATTCATTTTGGCTATCTTGTAGTTGTACAAAACTAGCAAGGGCTTTTTATGCCTATGCGATTTTTTGCCTATCGATAACAATCCCACCTATCTGATTCAGGGGGGCGTTATCAGATAGCTACAAGCTCCAATAACATCCAAAACCTTTTTGATTAAATAAAATCAGCCTGCGATTTTAAAGCCTCTACGATCAAACTGTCACCAAGCAAATCTTCCTCCAAGCATGACAAAGACGTATGTGTATTGATCCGGATGGGGATACCTCAACACATGAGGTGCACCCCTCCCTTATGCTTGATAGACTTTTTTGGAATTAAAGACGTAAAAAATATAATTTTTAATTATTAAAATTTGGCGTTACGCTTGTTTCCATTGCTAACACAGCACATGGATAGGAGTTGTGATGTCTGTTCTTGCCCTCATTGGCAGCCCGAGCGAAAACTCTCGAACTGCAGCCCTAGTTGATGTGGCCTTACGCTACTTGAATGCGTACGGTTTCAACACTGAAGTTGTGACACCCTTCTCGTTACCTGCCGAAGATTTGTTATATGGCCGCTTTAACAGTTTGGCGGTACAACAATTTTTGCAACAAGTTCAACAAAGCCACGGCTTGATTGTTGCGACCCCAGTTTATAAAGCAGCCTACTCTGGCGCACTCAAAACACTGCTTGATCTCATCCCCGAACGCGGACTGCACAATAAAGTGGTGCTCCCGATTGCTACCGGCGGCACAACTGCACATATGCTTGCCGTCGATTACGCCCTTAAACCTGTTTTGACGGCATTAAAAGCAGGTGAGATTTTGCCTGGTGTGTTTGCTATTGATAAACAAATTACACGTCCAAGCCAAGCTGGTGAATTGGTCGGCCTCGAGAGTGAGCTGACACAACGATTAGACCTTGCATTAGATCAATTTGTTGAACAGCTACATCGTCGTTTCCCTCGTCCATTAGAAGATGCTTGGTTATCTGAGCGTGTTCGTGATGCCCGAGTCAGTGTCTAAAAATTTTGCGTCAAAAAATTAAGAAAGGATATCAAAATGTCTTTAAAACGTTTTCTTCCCACTATCTTGGCTGCCAGCGTTGTAGCACTCATCCATCTGCCAAGTCATGCAGACACCGTCAGAATTGGTTACCAAAAATATGGCACGTTAGTCATTCTCAAAGCCAAAGGCAATCTAGAGCAAAGGCTTAAAGCAGATGGTATTGAAGTTAAATGGACTGAATTTCCTGCTGGCCCCCAGCTACTTGAAGGCTTAAATGTCGGATCGATAGATATTGGAACAACAGGAGAAGCCCCCCCGATCTTTGCTCAAGCTGCGGGTGCTGATTTGGTTTACATCGGTAATGAGCCGCCGGCTCCCTCATCAGAAGCGATTGTTGTGCAAAAAAACTCAACCATTCGTTCTGTTGCAGATTTAAAAGGCAAGAAAATTGCTCTTAATAAAGGCTCTAATGTGCATTACTTGCTGGTTAAAGCATTAGAGAAACATGGCTTGAAATACAGCGATGTTCAAACCGTTTTCTTACCTCCTGCCGATGCTCGCGCTGCTTTTGAGCGGGGTAGTGTCGATGCTTGGGCCATTTGGGATCCTTTCCTTGCCGCAGCAGAAAAGCAGATCGGGGCTCGGGTGATTGCGGATGGTAAAGGGATTGTAAAAAACCATCAGTTCTATCTTGCCCGTCGAGATTTTGCACAGAAAAACCCAAAAATTACCAAGATTGTCCTAGAAGAACTGGATCGAATTGATCAATGGGGTAAGGCAAACCCAGAACAAGTGACAGCATTTCTCGCGCCTCAAATTGGGTTGCCAACAGACATCGTTTCATTGGCGACCAGCCGATATAGTTTTGGTGTCTCCCCGATCTCTTCTGTTGTGATTCAAGAGCAACAAAAAATCGCAGATGTTTTTGCTGATCTAAAACTTATTCCGAAGCGGATTTCCGTGCAACAAGCCGTATTGCAATAATTTTTTTACCCATTTTGGAGTTGAAATGAATATTTTTTGGTTTTTTCCAACTCATGGTGATGGTCGTTACTTAGGAACTGCAGAAGGTGCAAGGGCAGTAGATCAAGCTTATTTGGGGCAAATTGCTCAGGCAGCAGATCGTTTGGGGTTCAACGGTGCGCTGATTCCTACCGGTCGTTCATGCGAAGATCCGTGGGTGGCTGCTGCAACATTGATTCCATTGACAAAGCGCCTGAAGTTTTTGGTGGCAGTTCGTCCAGGCATCATGCAACCCACGGTGGCTGCGCGGATGGCTTCTACATTTGATCGGCTTTCCGGAGGACGTCTATTAGTCAATGTCGTAGCAGGCGGGGATCCAAATGAATTTGCTGGCGATGGTGTAAAGCTATCTCATGATGAACGCTACCATGCTGCAAGTGAATTCTTGCATGTTTGGAAGGGCGTATTGGCCGGAGAAACCGTGTCATTACAAGGACAATATATTGATGTAGAAGGGGCCAAGGTCTTATTCCCACCAGTGCAACGTCCTCATCCACCTTTATATTTTGGCGGATCCTCTGTTGCAGCACATGAACTGGCCGCAGAGCATATTGATACTTACCTGACATGGGCAGAGCCACCTGCGGCAGTCGCAGAGAAAATTGCTGACGTAAAAGCACGTGCAGCACTACGAGGACGGGAGGTGAAATTTGGTTTACGGGTTCACGTCATCGTTCGAGAAAGTAATGAAGCCGCATGGCAAGCAGCAGATGAATTAATCAGTCGATTAGATGATGACACAATTGCTGCAGCACAGAATGCCTTTGCTAAAACCGATTCCGAAGGCCAACGGCGGATGTCTGCCTTACACGGTGGAAAACGCGATCAACTCGAAGTCAGTCCAAATCTGTGGGCGGGGGTCGGCTTGGTGCGCGGTGGTGCAGGCACTGCTTTAGTCGGGGATGGCCCGACAGTAGCCGCACGACTGAAAGAATATCAAGCACTCGGCATAGATACCTTTGTGTTATCGGGTTATCCACATCTGGAAGAAGCTTACCGCGTGGCCGAATTGTTATTCCCTCACTTGCCTGATCGTGCCCAACCCCTGACCCCCGATGTTGCTTTTCTAACACCATTTGGTGAAACCATCGCTAATATCGCGCCCCCAGCGCAGTTAGTGTCTGCTTCATAGGAGTAACGCAATGGCTGTGTCAACGTGGTTACGTCCTTTGGTGCCTTGGTGTGTTCCTGCTTTGCTATTTGGTGGGTGGCAGTTTGCTGCTGAAGTGGGGTGGTTGCACAGCCGCATTTTACCTGCCCCATCCGCTGTTTTGGTGGCAGGTTGGGATTTACTTTCCAATGGTGAGTTAATTGCCCACTTAAAAATCAGTTTCTTTCGTGTTTTATTAGGTTTTCTGATTGGTGGTGGACTTGGATTCATCCTTGGGCTTGCTGCGGGTTTATCAAAAGTTGCTGAAAATACCTTTGATACCACCTTGCAAATGTTAAGAAATATTCCACCTCTTGCCTTAATTCCATTAGTTATTTTGTGGTTTGGAATTGATGAAGGAGCAAAAATTTTCTTAGTTGCCTTTGGTACATTATTCCCTGTCTATCTGAATACCTACCACGGCATTCGATCAATTGATCAACAATTACTAGAGATGGCAAGTAGTTATGGCCTAAAGGGTTGGCAATTATTTAAGGATGTTTTACTACCCGGCGCACTACCTTCTATTTTAGTTGGTGTACGCTTCTCTTTAGGGTTTGCATGGGTGATTTTAATTGTCGCTGAAACAATTTCTGCCTCTTCTGGAATTGGCTATCTTGCGATGAATGCCAGAGAGTTTCTTCAAACTGACATTGTTGTATTAGCTATCTTGCTGTATGCAGTGTTAGGTAAATTAGTCGATATGCTTGCCCGAGCCATTGAGCGTGTTGCACTTAAATGGCACCCTGCTTATTTGAATTGAGGAAAAGATGATGAAAAATGATATCCATCACGTTGAGACATCATCTGCATTAAAGATTGATTTGAAGAAAGTATCTCAGCAATTTTCTGACAAGAAAGTATTAAATGAAGTTGATTTAGAGATTGCTGCAGGTGAATTTGTCACATTAGTGGGACGTTCTGGTTGTGGTAAGAGCACGTTATTACGATTGCTGTCTCGGTTAGATCAACCCAGCTCCGGAGAAATAATCTTTGGTAATCATGATCAACAGCAGCAAATTAGAGTCATGTTTCAAGACCCTCGCTTGTTGCCTTGGAAACGCGTGATTGACAATGTGGGATTAGGATTATCTGGTCCGTGGCAGGAAAAAGCCTATCAAGTATTAGACGAAGTTGGCTTGTCTGATAAAGCACAAGAATGGCCGGCTCGTTTATCTGGTGGACAAAAGCAGCGCGTGGCATTAGCACGAGCTTTGATTCATCAGCCACAGTTATTGTTATTAGATGAACCACTAGGTGCATTAGATGCTTTAACTCGCATAGATATGCAGCAATTGATCGAAAAGCTATGGCAGAAACATGGTTTTACTGTGGTATTGGTCACTCATGATGTCAATGAGGCTGTCAAACTGGCAGATCGAGTCATTTTATTAGAAGGGGGTAAAATTGGATTAGATCTTAAAATAGATTTAGCAAGACCACGTTCAGCAGCACAAGCACTGTTGGTCGAATATGAGCAAAAAATTTTGCATCGTATTTTAGCAACACCACAAACAGTTTTATCTCCACCCAGCGTAACCAAATATGTGAGCCAACAATGGCAACAACTACGTTGGGCAATTTGAAAAGGAAATTGAAATGTCAATCAAATCTATTAACGTTCGCAATCAATTTAAAGGCAATATTGTTGAAATTTTAGAAGGGCCTGTGCTGTCAGAGGTTGACGTCAATACACCAGCAGGACTGGTGACCTCAGTGATCACAACCCGTTCAGTCAAAGATCTGGATTTGAAAGTGGGTGATCAAGTCATTGCCTTTGTGAAATCGACAGAAGTTTCCATTGCAAAACTCTGATGTTTGCTACTCGCCCTCGATCTTGATCGAGGGCTTTATAACTTTTTGCTATGAGAGAATCTTTATATATTATTTTTTATCTAAAATGGAGGGTGTTAATATTCATTTGTAAAAATAAAAAGGCATTAAAATGTTATGGGTAACTTTGATATATTGCATCTGGTGAACACACCCACGATTTGCAATTTGTTAGACACTGCAAATGCATTCTTTGCAGAAGCATCACTAGATCAGCGTGTTTTTTTTGGTCGTGAGCAAAAGATTTATGCCCACTTTGATGAATGGGAAATTACCTCTGCGTATCAACCCATCTTTTCTTTCGAGAAAAAAATTATTGCGGTTGAAGCTTTAGCGAGAGTGTCGAGTAATCGCCACTCAATTCCGCCTAATCTTTTATTCACCACGGAAAGAATGCCTGCTCGAGCAATATTTCTTGATCGTTTGGTCAGGGTATTACATATTGCTAATCTACTAAGACAAGTGCCAACCCCCAGTTTTTCTATCTTTTTAAATATTAATGCGTTCCACCTGATTGGCGTTAAAACAGGACATGGTCGTTTTTTTGCTGATATTTTACAGATTGCAGGACTGTCTCCACCACAAATTACTTTAGAAATTGTCGAAGATGCTGTCGATGATAATTTGCTGTTACTTGAGGCAGTCAATAGCTATCGTCAACAAGGTTTTCTAATTGCTTTAGACGATTTTGGTGCGGGACACTCAAACCTAGATCGAGTGTGGTTATTAGAACCAGATATCGTGAAGTTGGATCGGTTACTTATCCAAAGGGCAGTTGTTGAACCAAAAGTGAGATTGGCCTTACCCAAGATTGTTGAGCACTTACATCAAATGGGCGCGACAGTGGTTTGCGAGGGAATAGAACATCAATTACAACTTTCCCTCGCACAAGATGTGGGGTGTGATTGGGTGCAAGGTTATTTCTTAGCGATGCCACATGCGGTGATTCCTTGCTGATCATAGATAACCGAATTAGGCCAGATCGGGAAATAGCACATCAGTAAAACCAAATTGGCGCATGTCTTTCATCCGCATTGGATAAAGGATGCCCCACAAGTGATCGCATTCATGTTGCACCACGCGGGCGTGAAAATCATCGACTGTTCGGTCAATCAGGTCGCCGAATTCATTGAAACCTTGATAACGTAAGCGGGTATAACGAGGGACGAGGCCACGCAGTCCGGGGATAGATAAACAGCCTTCCCAGTTATCTTCCATCTCGGCACCCAAAGGGGTCAGAGTTGGGTTGATTAATACGGTGGGGGGAATGGGGTCGGCATTTGGATAGCGAGCAAGTTTTTCACCCGTTCCAAAAATCACGACTTGCAGATTGACCCCAATTTGTGGCGCTGCCAAGCCTGCTCCACCTGTGGCTGCCATCGTATCGCGTAGATTGGTCAATAACTGATGCAGTTCTGGCGTATTAAACGCTGTCAC
Organism: Aquaspirillum serpens DSM 68; assembly: GCF_000420525.1. GTDB lineage: Bacteria > Pseudomonadota > Gammaproteobacteria > Burkholderiales > Aquaspirillaceae > Aquaspirillum > Aquaspirillum serpens. The sequence continues at coordinate 2,781 of NZ_ATVC01000027.1, read as the reverse complement.
TGGATCGGCAAGACGCAATAATCTGGGATCACCCATTTTCAAAATAGGACATACAGACATGGCAACGTACCTCTTGCTGAGTTACTTCAATGCCAAATTAACCATCAGCATTGATTTTTTGAATAATCACATCTAGCACTTCAGCTGCCTTATCGTTCTCAACTTGGCAAGTTCCTGCATTCAAGTGGCCCCCACCGCCATAGCTGAGGCACAGCTCGCCGACGTTGGTGTTCGAGCTACGGTTGACAATCGATTTGCCAATGGCAAACACGGTGTTTTGCCGTTTCAAACCCCACAGCACATGCACCGAGATATTGCATTGTGGGAATAAGGCATACAGTGTGAAGCGATTGGTGGCCCAAATCGTGTCTTCTTCACGCAAATCTAACACCAACAGATTGCCATGTACTTTGGTGCAACGACGCAGCTGATCTAGGGCGCGATCTTTGTGTTCAAAATACAGATCAACACGCTCTAGCACATCTGGCAAATGCAAAATGTCTTCAATGGTGTGAGTGCGGCAATAGTCGATAAGTTTCATCATCAGTTGATAGTTACTGATGCGGAACTCACGGAATCGCCCTAAACCTGTCCGTGCATCCATCAAGAAATTCAGTAATACCCAACCATCAGGATGCAAAATTTCTTCGGTGGTGAAGTTCGCCGAGTCGCCTTTATCCACGGCATCCATCATTTCATCCCATGCGGCAGGGAAGGCCTGATGGCCACCGTAATATTCCCACACCACGCGTGCTGCCGACGGTGCATCTGGGCTGATGATGTGGTTGGTGATATTGCCATCATTGCGTAGGGTTTCGCTCAGATGGTGGTCAAAAGCAAGATAGCAGCCTTTGACGTAAGGCAGGTTAGTTGTAATGTCGCGGCCAGAGATTTCGATCTTGCCATCTTGCATATCTTTAGGATGCACAAACAAGATATCGTCGATCAAATCCAGATGTTTCAGCAAAGCGGCACACACCAGACCGTCAAAGTCGCTGCGGGTGACTAGGCGGTATTTTTCGGTCATTTCTAACACTCCTGATGAGGGTAAGGTGGCTTGTTTTATCGTGGCAAGCCAATATAAAGAGACTCTTAAATCGGAGAACAACACGCAACCAAGATACGCCGAGCCTGATCGAGACCTTGAAGGAAAGCAGCTTGGTTTGCTTGAAAATCAATTTCCACCCCTGCGCCGTTTAACCCTGCCGCCCGATTGGCGACTACGGCTAATGTGGCATAGGGTAAGTGTTTTTCGCGTGCAAGTGCCGCTTCGGGCATTCCCGTCATCCCCACCATATCCGCCCCATCTTGACCAAGACGGCGAATTTCAGCGGCTGTTTCTAAACGAGGTCCCTGAGTAGCTGCATAGCAGCCGCCATCATGAACAGGAACGGCCAACGTTGCCGCTGCCTCTAGCAGACGGCAACGCAGCGTTGCATCATAGGGATAGCTAAAATCAACATGCACCACCGGTTGATCCGGACCTTCAAAAAAAGTCGCAGCCCGACTATGGGTATAGTCGAGAATCTGATCAGGGACGGCTAACGTGCCCGTGGTCAATTCAGGGTGAATCCCCCCGACAGACCCAACAGCCAAAATACCACTGACCCCAATTTCAGCCAGCGCCCAAATATTGGCACGGTAGTTAATTTCGTGTGGCGCAAGAGAATGGCCATAGCCATGTCGGGCTAAAAAGATGACCTGCCGGCCAGCGATTTGCCCAAAAGACAGAGGACACGACGGTTCACCATAGGGTGTGCGCATCACTTGACGATGCGTGATGTCTAAACCTGGCAAACGAGATAGCCCGCTACCCCCGATGATGGCTAACATAATTCACTCACTTTAAGGCGTGAATAGCAGGAAGATTACGCCACAAACCGCGCACATCCATGCCATAACCAAATACATAACGATCAGGGACATCCAATCCAACAAAGTCTGCAGTGATTGGCTTGGCTTTGCTAATCAATTTATTGGCAAACACAGCACTGTGGAACGATTTCGCTCCCATGCTGAGCACCTTGTCGCGAATGGCAGCCATGGTTTCGCCTTCGTCCAAGATGTCATCTAATACCAACACCACTCGGTCGCGGACATCTTCTTTTGGCGAAGTGCGCCACACCAATTCACCACCGTGGGTTTTATCACCATAGCGGCTGACATGGACATAATCAAAATCGAGAGGGAACAACAAGCGTGGCAACAATTGGCCGGTAAAGACGACCGCGCCCCCCATGACGGATAACACGAGAGGGTAGGTCTCGCCCAGCTTGGCAGTAATTTCTGTCGCCATACGGTCAACCGCTGCATCCACTTCGGCAGCAGTAAACAAAATATCGGCGCTATTAAGCAAGCCACGGGCTTCAGCAACATTGGGCATACAAATTTCGTCCAGCAAAAAATAAAAAACAACACACCCGATCAGGCGTGTTTAGTACCGAAGATTTTATCTCCGGCATCTCCTAGCCCCGGAATGATATAGCCTTGTTCGTTGAGATGGCTATCGAGCGAGGCCGAGTAGATATCTACTTGACATCCTCCCCGGCCTGAAGGCCGGAGATTCCTACGGCGCTCAAGCGCGGCATTGAGCCGCACCTGAGTCGCTTCGGTGGGTTCCTGCTGCTGGCGGCATTGCTGCACCGCTCACTTCACAGGCGAACCGGGCGTGTCCCGCCCTTAGAACATTGATCGCGCCGACCACATCGGCGTTTTCCTCGAAACTACACTCGACACAGACAAAGCGGGCTTGTGTTTGCCGGTTGTCTGCGCTGACGTGAC
>NZ_ATVC01000026.1 GCF_000420525.1 Aquaspirillum serpens DSM 68 | reverse complement strand
GATTGGGCAAAGAGACGTTTGAAGATGTAATCGTTCTTCGGGTCGAGCAATGGCAACATGGTTGGGGCAGAGACGAAGAGTAATACGGATGATTATAGTAGGGTGGATAAACGTAGTGCATCCACGTAAAACAAACATCAAGCAATCAAATTAAAAACGGTGGGCACAAAACCCGTACCCACGCTTGTATCTGTTTAAACGTGGGCTTTTTGTTTAGATGTGACGGCTGTAGGTCAAAAAAATCTCATCACATTGCCAGCCATAACGCTCATACAGTCGCTGTGCGGTATGGTTGTCTTTGGCAGTGGATAAATCTAGACGCACTTTTCCGTCTTGTTTTGCCTGTGCTTCAGCGGCTTGTAATAACCGCTGTCCTACACCACTTCGCCGCGCCGCAACGCTGACAAATAGATCGTACAACACATAAATCGGTTGCGCTGCCACCGAACAAAATGTTGGATAGAGCTGGCAAAAACCAACAAGGGTTTTCGCTGAGGTTTCTGCCACCAGAATCACCGATTGTTGCTGTTGCAAGCGATCTTGGATAAAACGGTGCGCCAAACTGAGATTAGCGGCTTGTTGGTAGAACTGGCGATAATGATCGAATAACACCGCCACCGCTGCTATATCGTCAACCGTCGCGGTTCGAATGGTAATGTCCATGTTGTCGTGTGCTTTTAACTGAGTTGTTGGGTGAAGAAATCGACAATCCGGCGCGGCAGCCATTGAATATGGCCGGGGAAATGGCCACTGACAAAGCCAACATGCCCGCCGTGTTTGGGAAATTCTAATTGCACATGAGCACTGACTTCTTGTTTTTTCGGTAGGGCGTGGGCTGGTAGGAAGGGATCGTTACGGGCATTTAATACCCATGTTGGAATGGTAATGTGTGCTAAATAGGGTTTGCTGCTGGCGCGTTGCCAATAATCCTCTACGCCGTCAAACCCATGCAGCGGTGCAGTGACATGGTGATCAAAATGGCGGAGGGTGCGGCTGGTGCGAAGTGCGTGTTGGTCGAGAAGATGGGGATAGTGCTGAAGCAGGCGCAGGCTTTTCGGTTTTAAGCTGCGTAAAAACATGCGCGTATAAAGCTGACGATTGATTGGGCTACGCTCAAGCGCATGACCGGCGGCGGTTAAATCAAGTGGTGCGGAAATGGCAGCGGCGGCATGAGGAATAGCGCGTTGCCCCGCTTCACCAAGATATTTCAACAGCGCATTGCCACCCAACGACACTCCGACGGTCAAGACACAGCCAAAGCGCCGTGCCAGATGTTGTAACACCCACGCAATTTCTGTTGAATCACCCGCATGATAGGCGCGTGGTGCGCGGAAGTGTTGCCCGCCACAGCCACGGAAATGCACCACCACCCCTTGCCAGCCACAGCAAGCCACTTCACGCATCAGAGCGCGGGCATAGTGGCTGCGCGAACTTCCCTCTAAACCATGAAACAGCACCACCAAGGGGGCGTGGGTTGAGGCACTGTCGTTGACAAGGAAATCAAGAGCGATTTCATCGCCATCTGGCGTGGGCCAGAGTTCACGCCGATATTGCGGTACCGCACCCGCTAAAAATAACGCCGGCCAAACCGTTTGGCTGTGGCCATCGGGTAACCAAAGCGGGGCGCGGTAGCTGGGCATGATTAGCCGTTGTCCTCATCGTCCTCGTTGCTATCACTGGCGGTAGCATGTTGTGGCAAACCTGGTGCAGGGGACAGACTTTTGAGCAACTGGAACAATTGTCGGTAGGCTTTTGGTGGTTTGCTCTCGGCTTGTTCTTTGCGAGCATTACGAATCAGCTGCCGCAGATTTTGCACATCACAATCAGGATGTGCCGCAAGAAATTCAGCAAGGGCTTCATCGTCTTGCAACAGCCGATCGCGTTGCCGTTCTAAACGGTGTAACCATGCCGTGTGTTGATCGGACTCCCCACGCAATACCGCTAAAAACTCGCGGATCGGCTCGGGATCGATATCACGCATCAATTTGCCAATATATTGCCGCTGGCGCCGAATGGCACCATTGGCGGTAATTTTTTGCGCTTCGCGGATGGCCAGATATAAGTTTTCTGGTAACTGCAATTTTTTCAGGCTGTCATGCGACAACGCAATCAGTTCGGTACCTAATGCCTGTAATGCCTCAGCATCGCGTTTTTTTTGCGATTTGCTGGGTGCCTCGTCATCGTACAAAGAGGGCTGACTCACAATAATTCCACTTCAATGACTGGTAAAAAGGGAACCATGATAACAGAAGCTTGCCCCGCCTCAGCAGGCCAAAAAATCTTCTATGGCGGCGGCAAGGGCTTCTGGTTGTTCCCATTGCACCATATGACCACATGGGGTGAGGGTGACTTGTTGGATGGTTTGAAAACACGCTCGGCGCTCATCCAAGCTGGCTAATACAGAACGCGCTAACGGATGGTCGCTATCACCACCGCCTACTACCCATAACACCGGCGCGGTGATTTCGCGCCAACAGGCCTTAGCCTCGGCTAAACGATACAACACTGGATTGACCATTTTATGACGAGGATCGGCTTGGTAACGATAGCAATCGTTTGCCGCATCACCTTCTGTCAAAGCGTGAGCAAGAAAGGCGGCGCGGTCGGGTGAGAGCAGAGGATTGCGCCGTTGTAGCCGTTGTTGCACGGTGTTTAAGCTCAAGTCATCAAAGCGTGGTGGTTGTTGCAGTTCGTCTAGCCAACGGCGATAGCGTTTTGGTGCTTCATTGGGGTCGCTATCTGGTAAGCCAAACCCTTCAATCGAGATAAGTTTGGCAATACGTTGTGGACGAATGCCGGCATAGAGGCTGGCGATCATACCGCCCATGCTATGCCCGATCAGGGTTACTGTTTCGTTGGCGGCATAGTGATTCAGTAACGCCTCTAAATCGGCGAGATAATCGGGAAAATAATAACCAGCGGTATTGGCCTGTGATTGACCAAAACCCCGCCAATCGGGGGCAATGAAATGCCAATCATCACCTAAGGTATCAACTAAAAATTGGAAAGTGATACTGCTGTCCATCCAGCCATGTAGCAAAAACAATTTTGCTGCACCCTCGCGCCCCCAATGACGGACGTGCAGGCGGGGGCGGTCGGGGGCCAGCGGTGGGAATTCACTGCGTGATAATAATTTTGCTTGGTACATAAGTGGGCGGCGACAGAAAAATGCCCATCATAAGGTAAACGTCAGCCAGAACGGTAGTGTCAACATACCAACAAAGATATTCATGGTGATGATGGAAGCGACCAACTTACCATCACCGCCCATTCGTACCGCGAGAATATAGGCTGATGAGGCGGTCGGCAGGGTGGCGAGGACAATGGCGGCGGTACGATACATGCCGCTTAAATCAAACCACTCCGCCAGACCCCATGCCAATGCTGGTACGACAATCAATTTAATCGCTGTCATGCCGTTAATCAGTGCCAAATTTTGCCGCAAGCCTTCGCTGCGCAAACCGGCACCTACTGCCAACAAGCCCAGTGGTGTGGCGGCAACAGCAAAGAGATCGATGAGGTGCATGGCGGTATCGGGTGCGGTAACACCCAGTAATTTGCAGATAAAGCCGCTGACGGTGGCGATAATCAGCGGATTACGGAGAATTTCTCGCCATACCGAATGGCCGCCGTGCCGTGCCAGAAACCAAACCGCCAGTGCATTCACCGCTGGCACTAACACCCCGACTAATAACGCTAGAGCAGCAATCCCCGGCCCACCGGCCAAACGATCGACCACCGCGATGCCGATATAGGTATTAAAACGAAAAGCGGTTTGAATGGTCGAGGCGAAAGCCTGTGAGGAGGGACGTAACCACCAACAGAGCAATAAACCACACGCCAAACCACCAGCAGTAAACCCGACACCTGCGGCGATCATATCGAGGGCAGGGGTAAATTCGAGCTCGCTTTTGACCACGGAACGAAAGAGTAGGGCGGGGAACATCACATAATAGACGAGGCGTTCTAGATGCCCCCAAAACTCCGCCGGATAACCAAACCAACGGCGCAGGCTCAAACCAAGCAAAATCAGTACAAAATCTGGCAATAATGCCCAAGCAATACTTAACATGCGTGGCCTTAGCTTGGAAAAGCAATCAGATGATCAAGGTCTAATTTAATGCCAATCCATTCACCGATGCGATGATTGTGATGGCTGGCGACGGTGGCGAGTACCTGTTGTCCCGAAGCGAGGGCGAGGGTGTAGAGAAACACTTCACCTTGGAATGCGCGGTTGACGACTTGCGCTTTTAAGGGGCTGAAATCGTCGTGAACCACATCATCAGGACGCAATAACACTTCAACACGGCTGCCGACGGCAAAACCGCGACTGTCGAGATCAACACGACAAATTTCGCCAAATTCAATTTCCACACAACGGCTGCCGGTGATGGTGCCGGAGACGAACACACCTTTACCAACAAAATCGGCCACAAAGCGGTTAGCCGGCTGATGATAAAGCTCATACGGTGTTGCCCATTGCACAATTTGGCCTGCTTGCATCACCCCAATCTGATCGGCAATGGCAAAGGCCTCATGCTGATCGTGAGTGACTAAAATGGCGGTCATTTGTTCGCGTTTCAGAATTTCCCGCACTTCTTGGCCCAGACGTTCGCGCAAGGCAACATCTAAGTTGGAAAATGGCTCATCCAGCAATAACAGCTGTGGTTTGGGCGCTAACGCTCGTGCCAATGCCACCCGTTGTTGCTGACCACCGGATAGCTCATGCGGATAAGCTTGGGCGTGTGCTGTTAACCCTACCAGTTCCAACAACTCGGTAATGCGCTGTTGTCGTTGTGGTGCGGTGTGTTGGTGCAGGCCAAAACCAATGTTATCGGCGACAGATAAATGTGGAAACAACGCATAGTCTTGGAACACCATGCCGATTTGGCGCTGATGTGGTGGGACGCTTTGATTGGGTCGGCTGATCGGCTGTTGCTTCAATAAAATTTCACCATCGTGAATCGGCTCAAACCCAGCAATACAGCGTAAAACCGTGGTTTTGCCACAACCGGAATGGCCGAGCAAACAGCCAATTTCGCCCTGTTCCAGCTGTAGTGAAAGCGATTTGACGATTTCTTGTGCTGCATAACGCTGGCTAATATGGCGCAATTCAAGCAAGACCGACATCAGGTATCCCAAACAGAAAAAGCATTAAGCATGGCGACGTTGTGCTAACAAAATCACCGGCAATAAACCGACTAAAACAATGGCAACCGAGGGCAAGGCGGCACGCTCCCATTCCCCTTCGCTGGTCATTTCAAACACTCGCACCGCCAGCGTATCCCAGCCAAAGGGACGGGTCATCAGCGTGATGGGCATTTCTTTCATCACATCAACAAATACCATCAACAAGGCCGTGAATAAACCACCCTGCAATAGCGGCAGGTATAAACGGCGTAACAAACCCCAGCCTGATTCGCCCAATACTCGCGCCGTTTCTTCTTGACTACGGGTAATCCTTTGCATGGCGGCATCAACCGATTGAAAACCGACAGCGAGAAAACGTGCGATATAGGCTAAAATCATCACCAGCAATGTGCCTTTAAAAATCGCCGTTTGTCCTTCTGGCAAATAGCTGGAAAACAGATTGAGCAAGACATTATCTAGCCAAGCGATCGGGATAAATACACCGACGGCTAACACAGTGCCAGGGACGGCATAGCCGAGGGTGGCTAATCGAACGGCAAAGCGAGTGCGCTGGCGCGCATCACGGCGCTGTGCATACGAAATCAGCAAGGCGACGACGGCAACGGCGACGGCAGCAAGACCGGCCAGTAGTAAGGAATACCAAACAAAGCTGATATAACGAGCGTCGAGGTCGGTCTCGATTGCTTGCCGGCACCACCATAACAATTGACCAAATGGAATGACAAAAGCCAGACCCAAAACCACACTGGCCCAAGCGGTGGCAACTAGGCCAGACAGGGTAGGCAGGCGGTCGCGTTTTGCTTGTATGCTGCCGCGTCCGGTAACGGTATAAGCGCGCCGTCCGCGTGCCCGCAGCTCGTACCACACTAAAACAAACACCAATAACACCAATAAAGACGCTAACTGCGATGCCGACGATAAAGAAAATAGGCCAAACCATGCTTTGTAAATGGCGGTGGTAAAAGCATCGTAGTTAAAAATCGATACCGTACCAAAGTCGGCCAAGGTTTCCATCAAGGCTAAGCTCACACCACCGACAATCCAAGGCCGTGCCATCGGTAATGCGACACGAAAGAAAGCTTGCCGGCGGCTCAGTCCTAACGATTGACCGGCCTCTAATGCGCGTCGTCCCATGCTGGCAAAAGCATCACGGGCCAGTAGGTAGATATAGGGATACAGCGCGAGGCTCATCACCAAAATCACCCCACCGGTCGAACGAATGGGCGGCATGGCGGCGCTCGTACCCCACACCTCACGCATCCACGTTTGAATGGGGCCGGTGAAATCAAACAAACCGATTTGGGTAAAGGCCATCACATACGCCGGCATCGCCAATGGCAGCATCAATGCCCAGCTAAAGAAACGTCTCCCCGGAAAATCGTACATGGCAATTAACCAAGCCAGCGGCACGGCCAATAATAGCCCACCTATACTGACACCCAGCATCAAAACAAAGGTGTTCCATAACAAGCGGGGAAGGACAAATTCGCTAAGGTGGGCCCAAATATCTGGGCTAGGGTCGAGAAAGGCCGAGAGGATTACCGCCAGCGGGGTTAAGGTAATCAGGCTGAAAACTGCTGCGACACCAAACCAACGCCGAGTGGAATGAAAAAGGGCCATTGAAGAAAATCTGTCTAAATCGTCGAGGAAAACAGCAATTATCGAACTTTTTATGCAATAAACTCAAGCGTAATGCTGCCAAGCGCAAATACAAACAGGCAGCTGGCGCTCAGCTGCCTGTGAGTGAACAACACACAATAATTAACGATAGCCTGCGCGGTCCATCAATTTCACTGCCGCTGCTTGTAGTTCACCAGCTTTGGCGACATTGATATAGTTGTGTTTGAAATCACCCCATGCGGCGACTTTGGGGTCGGATTTCACTTTTGGATTGACAGGGAATTCCATATTGCTGTCGGCATAGAGGTTTTGTGCCTTGTCAGAAGACAACCATTCAAGCAAGCGAACTGCCCCTTTTTCATTCTTGGCATAACGGGTCACCCCAGCACCAGAAATGTTCACATGAGTCCCACTGCCTTTTTGGTTAGCCCAGAAAATGCCAATCGGCAGTTTTGGGTTTTTCTCCATCAGACGACCATAGTAGTAGGTGTTGGCAATCCCAACATCACATTGACCGGCTCCAATGGCTTCTAACATTTTGGTGTCGTCTGGGAAGACATCGGTTGCCAGATTACCCACCCAGCCTTTGACGATTTGTTCAGCCTTGGCTTCACCATGTTCGGCCATTAGCATCGCTACCAGCGATTGGTTATAGACCTTCTTCGAGGTGCGTAAGCACAGACGGCCTTTCCACTTTGCGGTGGCTAAATCTTCATAACTGCTCAGCTCTTGAGGTTTGACGCGGCTGGTGTTGTAAAAAATTGTCCGTGCACGGATCGACAGACCAAACCATTCCCCTTTTGGGTCCCGCAAGTGCGCTGGCACATTCGCTTCGAGTGCGGCCGACTTGACTGGTTTGAGCAGACCCTCGTGGCTGGCTTGCCACAGGTTACCTGCATCCACTGTCAACAAAATATCAGCCGGCGTGTTATTGCCTTCTGATTTCAGGCGCTGCATCAGCGGGCCTTCTTTGTCGGTGATGAATTTTACATCCACGCCAGTTTCTTTTTTATACGCATCAAACAGCGGTTTAATCAGCTGTTCATTCCGCGCACTGTACACCACAACTTCTTCTGCCAATGCCTGACCAGCAAAAGCAACGGTTAACGCTGCACATAACAAAGAAAGACGTTTCATGTCTTAATCACCTTATTCAGAAATGATGTATGGGTGTAGTTTGCTTAAGGATGAACCCAAGCGAGAGTGTGGCAAAAATTGTAGCAATGATGAGAATAGTTATCAAACTATTTCTTAATACCCTTGACAGTCGTCAATAGCCTTGCAAAGATGATAACAATTCTCATTTGTAAGGAGGTGGAGCATGAACGCTATGTTGGTTGGTGCCGATACACTCGGAAATATCCCTCATGTTTTGCAGTCTTTTGGCATTACCGTGCAAAAGCACATCAGTGGCCGCAACAGTGCCCATCAGCGCAAAGTGGATCGTTTACCTGCGGGAACAGATTTGTTGATTTTGTTTACCGATTTTTTGGGTCATAACGTGATGAAACACTTTCGTGAGTTGGCCAATAGCGGCGATATTCATGTGATTGCTTGTCGCCGTTCAGTGTGTGCCCTCAAACAGGGGCTAGAAAAAGTCGGTTTGCAAGAGCAAAACGCATGTGCAGATTGTCAACACCGTTGCCCGCGGCCGTCACGATAATGTGATTGGGCGGGATTAAAATTCGATAGCACTCTTGGCATTGGTTACAATCGCCTGTGTTGTGTCTCTGCCCTTTTAGACTATTGAATAAGGATGCTGCCCTATGTTGACTGAAGCCCAAGAAAAAGCCTCTATTTTGGCCGAAGCGCTGCCGTATATCCGGCGCTTTAATGGTAAAACCATCGTGATCAAATACGGTGGCAATGCCATGACCGATGATGAATTGAAGGCAGGGTTTGCCCAAGATATCGTGTTGTTGAAATTGGTTGGCCTCAATCCAGTGGTGGTGCATGGCGGTGGGCCGCAAATCAACGAGATGTTGGAGCGCTTGGGCAAAAACGGTGAATTTGTACAAGGGATGCGCGTCACCGATCGTGAAACCATGGAAGTGGTTGAAATGGTGTTAGGCGGTTTGGTTAACAAAGAAATCGTGAGCTTGATTAACCAAGCCGGCGGTAAAGCTGTGGGTCTGACGGGTAAAGATGGTTCATTTATTCGCGCTCGTAAAATGTTCCTGCGCTCACCAGAAGGCGATCCGCTGGATATTGGTTTAGTTGGCGAAATCGAACATATCGACCCTAGTTTGGTGTCCACCTTAGAAGATGACGCCTTTATCCCCGTAATTGCTCCGATTGGCGTGGGGCCCGAAGGATCGGCTTATAACATCAATGCCGATTTGGTTGCTGGTCGTTTGGCGGAGACATTAAAAGCCGAAAAGCTGATTTTGATGACCAATACAGCAGGGGTGTTGGACAAAGAAGGCGGTTTGTTGACAGGATTGACTGCCAAGCGGGTGGATGAGTTGTTTGCTGATGGTACGATTCACGGTGGCATGTTGCCGAAAATCAGTTCGGCACTTGATGCAGCGAAAAATGGCGTTAACTCGGTGCATATTATCGATGGCCGCGTGAAACACGCATTGCTGCTAGAAATTTTGACCGATGCCGGTGTTGGCACCATGATTAAAGCTAGCTAAGCTAGTGATCGTGCGCTGCAAGCCTGACTGAGGTCGGCTTGCAGAAAAAGCACTAAAAAAATACATTTCCTTTTCTATACTGCAATCGCGTGTCGTTAACACCGTTTTATTGATCCAAGGGGGAATAACATGGTCATGACAGTCAAGCAATTGCTCGATCAACGTGATAAACATCAGTTGTATCACGTCACACCACAGGCAACGGTGTATGAAGCACTCTGTTTAATGGCCGAGCACAATATCGGTGCTGTGTTGGTGATGGAAGAAGGCAAGTTACAGGGTATTTTCTCGGAACGAGATTATGCGCGCCGTGTGGTGTTACAAGGGCGCACATCCGCTGGGACGCGTGTTGGCGAAATCATGACCCGCCGTGTGTTGTTTGTCTCGCCCGACCGCACGATCAATGAATGTATGGCCTTGATGGCAGATAAGCGCATTCGTCACCTACCCGTCATTGATGATGAAGCAGTGGTGGGCATGGTATCGATTGGTGATGTGGTGAGCGCAACCATTGCGGAACAAAACTTCCTGATTGACCAATTATCACATTACATTCACAGTTGATGGTCCCATTTCCTTCTTAGGTAAGCACGTGGCATTAACTTGGCTTTTTGACCTAGACAACACTCTACACCCTGCCTCGAGCAGGGTGTTTCCTTATATTAACCAGCAAATGACGGCTTTTATCATGGCGGAGTTGGGCCTAGATGAGGCCGAAGCACATCGACTACGCCAACATTATTGGCAACGCTATGGCGCCACTTTGCATGGGTTACAACGACATCATGCGATTGCAGCAAACCATTTTCTGACCAGTACCCATCCTTTATCTGCTTTACTGCCCTTATTAGAAAAACCCGCTGGAGTGGGGCAGCTGTTGCGCTATTTGCCTGGGCGCAAAGTGGTGTTTTCTAATGGTCCCAAGCACTATGTCGAAGCAGTAACGAAAAAACTCGGTTTACACCCACATTTGCTGGCGCATTTTGGCGTCGAGTGTTTGCGCCTACGGCCCAAGCCAAAACAAGCCGCCTATCTAACTGTGTTACATCGTCTGGGGGTACGTGCAGTGGATTGCGTGATGGTGGAAGATACGGTGGAAAATTTGCGACCAGCCAAACAATTGGGAATGACGACCGTATGGCTGCATCAACAACCGCGCCGGCCCCCTTATGTCGATTACCGCATCACTGCGCTGCCACAGCTGGCGCGGCTTAGCCTTCGTATCGCGAAGCAAACAACGATTGTCGTATAAAGCCAATCAAACACAGGGTTAAGGCTAACCACGGCCAGACATGTGAGGCAACCTCTGCCAGCAAACTCAGATTGGTGAGATGGCCGTGGCTCCAGCGTAGATGGCTAAAACTTGGGCTGCGGTCGGGTTGCAAAGGCCATTGCGCCGCAAGATACAACATGCCACCTAAGGTGATGACACCTAAACCGGCGCGTGCGGTATAGGGCAGTCTTAACCACCACAGCAAAAGCAATAACCCCGCTAATAAGCCGAGTAAGACCCGAGGGTTAATCCACTCAAAGAAAGCAAATTCGCGCAGAAAAGCGCCGGCAATTGCCAGTTTGATGACTGTTGCCAAACATAAAAATCCGAGTACCAAACGCGATTTTGACTGCAACCGCTTGGCGCATAGACTGACTAATAGCAAGGTACCCACTAAATTCAGCATGGCACTGCCAGCTTCGATCAGAAATAAGAACAACGCGGGGTTGTCTAGTGGAGAAATAAAAGGCTGTGGCAACCCTTTAGGAATGACCACCACGCCAAAAAAAGGTACCGAGGGATCAAGCTGGGTCAGAAACCATAACGTCATCAGCAATAAAGCGTAGTCAGTCACGCGGCTGGGGTGAAAATGGCGATGCCGCCAGCGGTGTAGGCGTTGACCGATATAACGTGAGAGCGGATTGAGCGCAAATAAGGCACCGAGGGTACCGCCAAGGCTGTTACAGAGTAAATCGAGATTGGATGAGATTCGACTTGGTAGAAATTGTTGAATCAGTTCTACCGTCAGGCTAGTCGCACTGGCAACAATGATGGCGAATAACAGCCCCAACCAGCGTTGACGAGGAATCAGGGCTAAAGCAAAGCCATAGGGAAAGTAGGCAAGCACATTGACGATGGTGTCAAAGCGGCGGGTGTAATACGGTAGCGGGTAAAACAGAAAATCAAACAGCGGTTCGGTATTGTCTTGCCAACTGTCTAAAGGATATAGACTGACAACAGCGATGACCCCTAAGCAAATCGCTGCAAAAAGCCAAGGCACATGGCCTCGAGGTGTCATAGAAGGGGTCAGTGTGGCCATAACAAAAGGGCCATCATGGGCAGCATCAGCATCATGGTGCCAGCTTAATAGATGCCGCCCCCGATCGACTAGCCCCTAGCTGCGAAAATCTTTTGTGCAGCGTTCATTTTCCATTTCTGTCAGCATCCGCATCACATCATCCGAGGCTTTTTCCATCTCAAGCAGTGCGCCGCGCGCTGCATCAAATTGTCGCTGGTTGAGCATCTCTAACGCTTTTTTACCGGCATCGTGAACGCGAGCATGAGGTTGTTCTAACTTGCCATACACGGGGTTATGACGACATTCTTCATGGCCACGCCCCTCGTAATACCATTTACCCAACCGGCAGTTGGTATGGCTCGATAACTGTTCTGGCCGCAAATCGTGGTAGCCAATAAATGCCTTGTAGATGTCCAGCTTGAAAACAATATGATCGAGTTTCACGATTTCCATAAAGCTGGTGTTCGATGCCATCGAAATGGTATGGGCCATTTGTTCGCTGAATTTCACCAACTGTCGAACTTGGTCGGCCGTTTCTACCCCAGAGCGTTGGTAGTCCATCGCTTGTTCTGATGCTTGTTGTACCTGTTGTTTGGTGGCGCTGGAACCATCCTGAATGGTGGTGACCAAAGTGGCAATCTCACTGGTGGCTTGTGCGGTGCGTTCTGCCAATTTACGCACTTCGTCAGCTACCACCGCAAACCCTCGGCCTTGTTCGCCAGCGCGGGCGGCTTCAATCGCGGCATTTAACGCTAAAAGATTGGTTTGATCGGCAATGTCTTTAATCAGTTGAACAAATTGGCTGATTTTGCCAGTATTATCATTTAAGGTGTCCATGGCTCGGACGGTTTGTCCCTGTGCTTGGACAATGTGATTAAAGCTATTGATGATGACATCAAGCGCTTCACGGCTGCGGTGGAGAGTTGAAACTGCATCACAGGCTACGGTAAAGTCGCTCTCTAGTCGCTCTGCCAAGAGTGAAAAAGTGCCGCGTAACTCTTCGACATTTTTACAAAACAAGCCAAAAGGATCGATGTAAGAAGCACGACGGCCTTCACTCTCACGAAACTCGGCGAGTTCTTTTTGGTTGGGTTCCCAATTAGCCCGGAGTTGTTCCAGTTCTCGTTCTGTTGCTCGCCGTTCTTCTTCTAGGCTTTGCAAACGACGCTCTAGCTCTAACGCTCTTTGCTTGTGGCGATAACCGAACATGAACCCTCCAAAAATGGTAAAAACAGATATTTCTTCCTGTTTCTTTGAAAAATCTTTTATTTTTTATGTAAAAAACAAAAAAGATGGTTTTCTAAGAAAAATCAAGGAAACATTATAGCCGACCGTTTCATTTTTTTGGAAAAAAAACGTCACATAGCCTGCACGCTGGTATCGCAAGCGCGACGATGCTTCATGCCAAGCAACTGATAGATAAATAGGAGATAGTATGTCAGAAGAAGAATTCACCCGCTGGTCGATGGGTATTTTATTGACTGGTTTAATTGGTTTTATGGGGTTTATTATTTGGGACCTAGGAAAAAAATCGAATGCTGGAAAATTTGGAACTTTTGTTCTCTTTTTAGCACTTGGAACAGGTGTCACAGGTTTTGTTTTTAAAGAGTTTTTGGTTAGCTATTTTTTAGAAAAATAACATAAGGAGTGATAACGATGCCATCATTTGATGTGGTTTCTGAAGTCGATTTAGTCGAAGTCCGTAATGCACTAGAACAAGCCAATAAAGAGATCAGCACTCGCTACGATTTCAAAGGCTCTGATGCACGCATCGAGCAAAATGAAAAGGTGTTAACCGCATTTGCTGATGCAGAATTTCAACTCGATCAAGTAAAGGATATTTTAATTGCCAAGTTAGCCAAACGTAATGTGGACGTACGTTGTCTAGATTATGGCAAACTAGAAAAAGTCAGCGGTAATAAAGTTAAACAAACCGTTACCATTCAAGTTGGTGTAGAAACTGACCTTGCCAAGAAAATTGTGCGCTTGTTAAAAGATGCCAAATTAAAAGTTCAGGCCGCTATTCAAGGTGATACGGTGCGGGTTTCCGGTGCAAAACGCGATATTCTACAAGAAGCGATTGCTTTGATCCGCAAGGAAATCACTGATACACCGCTACAGTTTAATAATTTTCGTGACTAAACCGATGGCGGCGTGTTGGCACTGATTAACTCACAGGGTTCGTTGCTAGGGTTCGCAAAGCGATGCGGCAGGCGGCTGTCAAAATAATAGCCGTCGCCTGCTTCTAAGCGTTGTGTCTCGCCATTCACTGTCAGTTCAATACTTCCGCGAACAATAACCCCGCCTTCTTGTCCATCGTGCGACAGCATGTCTGGCCCAGTGTTGGCCCCAGGGGCGAAAATCTCGCGTAATAAAGTTAAGTTACGATTGGGGTGATTGAGTCCAACGAGAAAAAAAGAAATCTGTTCTCGTCCCACATTGGGTTGACACGCTTTAGGATAAAACGGCGTGGGTGCTTGGGGCGCGAGATCGAAAGTAAAAAACTCTGCCAGCGTCATCGGCAACCCTTCGAGCACTTTCATCAGTGAACTCACTGAAGGACTAACACGATTTTGTTCAATCAGGGAAATTGTCCCATTGGTGACGCCAGCCCGTTTTGCCAATTCACGCTGTGATAAACCAAATTTTTCTCTGACATGACGTAGGCGAGAACCAACATCCATTGCTAAGCTCCATGGTGAGATCACAAGATTGCTGGTCATTTTAGCCTTAGCTGGGCCGATTGCTCATCCTTTCGTGTTGCAAATAGGCAAACTTTCTACAGCGTCATGCGAGTTGAACTATTGGCGAATAGCCAGTGTTTGTTACAATAGTGGCCGTTTTTGCGCTGCGTCATCCGGGTGCTGGACATCACAGAGCAATAGCCATTCTTAAGGGGCTTTAATGTTTGTCATCATCGGTTACATCATTGTATTAGGCAGTGTGTTCGGCGGCTTTGTACTTGCCGGTGGCCATCTTGCATCGCTATTCCAGCCGGTTGAGCTGCTGATGATCGGTGGTTCTGCGGTGGGTGCCTTCTTGGTGGCTAACGCAGGGGCACCACTCAAGGCAACCATGAAGGCTTTGCCAACCACGCTGAAAAAATCCAACTTCGATAAAGCAATGTATATGGAGCTGTTTGCATTGCTGTACGAAATTCTTGGCAAAGTGCGTAAAGAGGGTTTGATGTCGATTGAAGCCGATGTGGATGCGCCGGCAGAAAGCCCTTTGTTTACCAAATATCCTTCTATCTTGGCTGAGCACCATGTCACAGAATTTATGTGTGACTACTTGCGTTTGATGGTCGGGGGTAACTTGAATCCTATCGAGATTGAAAACTTGATGGATATCGAAATTGAAACCCACCACCATGAAGGCGAAGTGCCGGTCAATGCTGTACGTAACTTGGCTGATGCTTTCCCTGCTTTGGGTATTGTGGCGTGTGTGATGGGTGTGGTGCATACGATGGAATCGGTGGGGATTCCGCCGGCAGAACTCGGTAAACTGATTGCGGCGGCGCTGGTTGGTACCTTCTTGGGTATTTTGCTGTCCTACGGTTTCGTCGGTCCATTGGCAACCAACCTAGAACACAAACTCAACGACCAAACGCGGATGCTCAATACCATCAAAGTTACCTTGTTGGCATCGCTCAACGGGTATGCGCCTCCTGTGGCGGTTGAATTTGGTCGTAAAGCTCTGCAAAGCACCGATCGTCCAACCTTCCTTGAGTTGGAAGAACACGTGAAAAACGCGAAGAACCGCTAATTTTTATGTGCTTTGTTTAGTAGGTTAAAAGGAGCCGAGCATGGCTGATGAATCACAACGCCCCATTATTATCAAGCGCATCAAAAAAGGGGGGCATGCCCACCACGGTGGTGCGTGGAAGATTGCGTATGCTGACTTTGTGACAGCGATGATGGCGTTCTTCTTGTTGATGTGGTTGTTATCATCGGTCTCCCAAGGCGCGTTAGCGGGGATTTCTGAATACTTCCGTACACCATTGAAAGTGGCGTTGCTCGGGGGCGATGGTGCGGGTGATGCCACCAGTCCCATCAAGGGCGGGGGTGAGGACTTAACCCGTTCCGCAGGACAGGTGAACCGCAGCAATATCGTGACAGATGAGCGCAAAGAACGTGTCTTGCTCAACAAGCTTTCGCAAAAAATCACTCAGGCGATTGAGTCAAACCAAACCTTAAAACAGTTTAAAGATCAAATTACCCTTGAAATGACCCCAGAAGGGTTGCGGGTGCAAATCATCGACGAAAAAAATCGTCCGATGTTTGATTCAGGTAGTGCCAGTTTGTTGCCGCACACGCGTCTGTTATTGCAGGAAATGGCAAAAATTCTGAATGATGTGCCAAATCGGTTGTCAATCTCTGGACACACCGATGCCACGCCGTTTGCTGCTGGTGAACGTGGATACAGTAACTGGGAATTGTCTGCCGACCGTGCAAACGCGGCGCGTCGTGAGCTGTTGCTGGGTGGGATGACTGAACAAAAAATGTTGCGCGTCACTGGTTTGGCCGCAGCGAATCCACTCGATCAAACCAACCCAACCAATCCAATCAACCGCCGGATTACGATTATTGTCCTCAATAAGAAAACGGAAGAAGACATCCTGCGCGAATCAGGCCCCTCGGTAGCAGACCGCGCTGCTGCAGCTGCGCCGTCCCCTGCCCCTGCAGAGACAACAGAAACGGCAGGACAGTAACCTTTCCTCTGTCGTCTTTTTTCTGGATTTCAATGTCTCTCTCAATTCGCCGCTGGTTAGAGCACGGCTTAGTGATGGTGATCGGTCTGTTGTTAGCGTGGCCGGTCGCCGTTTCTTTTTCTGTTCCCGCGCTATTATTACAAGGTCCGTGTGCGCTGGTCTTGAGCCGTTTTCGCCGCCACCCTTGGTCGGCGAGTTTATTGCATCTGGTGGCGTTACCGTTGCTGTGGGTAGCATTGATGCTGGAGATTACGCCTGAGTGGTATCTTGCCTTAGCCGTTCTTACATTTGCTATTTCCGGTAATGCTTGGCGCGAACGGGTTCCGCTATTCTTATCAACCAAAGCGACGCTTTCCCAACTACAACATATTGTGCCAGAGAAGGCTCGCCTGCTTGATTTAGGCTGTGGGACAGGGACGGTTTTATTTGGTTTAGCACGTCTGCGCCCCGATCTTGTGTTGACTGGGGTAGAAAACAGTATGATTCCCTACCTGATTGCACGGATACGAGCCTGTTTTGTGCGCAATGTACAGGTCAAATTTGCCAATTTATGGCAAACCTCACTGCAAGAGGCGGATATCGTATACTGTTATCTCTCGCCCGAGCCTATGCCAAAAGTTTGGCAACAATTTTGCCAACAAGCACCGGCACATGGCCAACTGATTAGCAATACTTTTACGATACCAGGACAGCCGGCCCAGCAATCATTTCCTATCAATGATCGTATTGGCTCTTGTCTGTATGTGTGGCAGAAACCAAAGGATAGAGCATGAAAAACTGGCTTCGTACTATGGCAAGCGAGCCACTCCCGATTCGCTCCGCCAGTCTTGATCGTTTGGCCCATCTGCGGCGAACAGATGAAAGCTTGTTAAACGTTGCAGATGTGGCCAATGTGGTGTTGGCTGATCCGCTGTTGGCTTATCAGTTGCTGCGCCATGTCGCCTCGATTGAACGTGTACGTGAACCGCTGACCGTGACCCTCGGGATTGAGCACGCGATTATGTTGATTGGTCTCGATCAATTTTTTAATCGTTTTGGTTCGTTGCCAAGTCTCGAATCACGGGTGGCACCGGCTCATATGCCGGCGATTCGCACTGCCTATGCCCGTGCCCGCTTTTCAGCTTGGCTGGTAAAAGAATGGTTGGCATTAAACGAAGAGCATCGGGTTGAAGAATACTTTGTTGCCGCGCTGTTATATCAAGTGCCGCTATGTTGCCGCGCCTTAGATACTGCCCTAGATCCCCAAGCTACACCGGATGAGGTTGCCAAAAAACGCTTTGGTGTGCCTTATGACATGGTGTTGTCCGAATTGTTGACCCTGTGCCGGATGCCGCCGCAAGCACTGGAGATGTTGTCGCAGCAATCGCACGAAACTATCGACCGTCGTAAGTTGGTGTTGCGGTGTGCAATTCAAATTACCTCGCGTTTTGATGAAGGTTGGTGGTCAAAACCGGTGGTGCATATGCTGGATAATGCGGCGGATTTGTTGCAACAGCCGCGTGAAACCTTGTGGCAAGTCCTGACCCAAATTGCGCTCTATCTGGCTCGCCATCCAGCTGCTGGGACGGACAACGACCGTTTTGCCCGTGAATTGGCACTGCTGCCGATTATGCCTTTGGTGTCAGAGAACGAGTTTTTGTTCTTTGACTGGAGTAGCGATGAACGGATGACCCAACTCGATCAGTCAATTCGCCGCACCTTAGCCAGCTTGTCTTTACAACTGGGGTGTGATCGCTTGGCTTTCTTTGCGGTAAATCCAACCGACCAAACTTTGCGCAATCACTACCGCATTGGTTTTGAACACGAAGATCAACTGATCGGTGCTGCCTTATCGTTAGACCAAAACAGCTTTTTCTATGCGTTTGGGCAAAAAACTCAAGCGATTCGGATTGCCGCACCACAATTGATGACCATCCGTAACCGTTTTCAAGACAGTTTCTTTGCGGCAGTACCCGACAACGGTTGTGCAATGATTAGTTTGCATAAAGATGGCACGTTCAAAGGGCTGTTTTATATCGATAACGCCCAAACTGGACGTGATATTGATGATGTGGTGTACCAATCATTCAAAGCGGCTATTATTCATCTCGCTAATATGTAAGGGGTTGTTTTGCTTGCCCGTATTGATTCTCCACACAACCCACAGCTAAAAACCCTCAATCGCTTATTAGAAAAGGCGAAAGCGCGCCAGACCGAACAGCAATGTGTGTTGGAAGGACTCCATCTGTGCCACACCTTGCTTGATCGAGGTGGGTGCTTAGAACGTCTTTATCTCAATAGCCGCGCAGAACACCATCCCGAAGTCCAAGCGTTATTGCAACGCTGTGCCACCACCACCGAATGCGTGTGGGTAGCAGAAGCTGCGTTACAGAAAATGTCAGCCCTACATTCGGCTCCCGAGGTGCTGGGGGTGATGTCGTTGGCGGCCTTGCCGCACCCGATGGTGATGTCGCAAGACAAACTATTACTAGAGTCGATTCGCGATCCGGGTAACCTAGGGACACTGCTGCGTACGGCGGCGGCGGCGGGGATAAGCCAAGTCTATTTGTCCCCTGACTGTGTTGATGCGTGGTCATCGAAAGTGCTCCGTGCGGCAATGGGAGCGCATTTTTCGCTGCAAATTGTTAGCAATGCCGACTTAGCCCGTGTGCTGGCCGATTTTTCTGGTACCAAACTGGTGACCCATCTTGCCGCCGAGCACAGTCTTTACCAATGTGATTTAACTTCGCCGTGCGCTTTTGTTTTTGGCAATGAGGGCACCGGCGTTTCTGATGCCTTGGCCGCTTTAGCCCAGCCGGTGTTAATTCCGATGCCTGGACAAACCGAATCATTGAATGTGGCAATCGCGGCGGCGGTCTGTCTATTTGAACAAGTACGACAACGGGCGGCTGTCTTGGTTTGAGCGAGATAGCATGATGATGGCGAGCCAATTCGCCGCAGAATGCCTGCTGTTTGATCCCAGCCCGTTGCTGCAGTAAACACCCGTGATATACTCGCGCCTTTCTTGCGTAAGCCAGAACAGTCTCCTCGCTCGGATGAAATCCTGATCGGGTGATTTGACCGTCCTTGCCTTTATCGCTTTTCATCCAAGCTTTTGATTAAGGATTCAAGATGCAAATTCAGTTGGAAACGTTGAGCACCTTGGAGCGCCGTTTGACGATCTCCTTGCCTACCGAAGCCATCGACAACCAAGTGAAACAACGCTTACAGCGTGTGGCTCGTAATGCCAAGATCCAAGGTTTCCGCCCAGGCAAAGCGCCACTGAAAATTGTTGAGCAGAACTACGGTTTGCAAGTGCGTGAAGAAGTGTTGGGTGAAGAGATTCAAAATAGCTTTACTGCAGCTGTGCGCGAACAAGCGTTGCGTGTTGCTGGCTTCCCTCGTTTTGAACCACAAAATAACGAAGAAGACCGCAGCCAATTTACCTTCAGTGCTTTGTTTGAAATCTATCCAGAAGTCGCTATCGGTTCTTTAGCTGATAAAGAAGTTGAAAAACCAGTGACCGAAGTGACTGACGCTGAAATTGATAAAACGATTGATATTCTGCGTAAACAACGCACCCGTTTCGACCGTGTTGAGCGCGCTGCTGCCGAAGGCGACCGCGTGATTATCGATTTCAAAGGTACCATCGATGGCGAAGCGTTTGCCGGCGGTAGCTCGGAAAACTTCCCGTTTGTGTTGGGCCAAGGCCAAATGTTGCCTGAGTTTGAAACTGGTGTGGTGGGTTTGACCGAAGGCGAAAGCCGTGAGGTGTCGGTGACTTTCCCTGAGGATTACCACGGTAAAGACGTGGCTGGCAAAACCGCCGTGTTCACTATCACGGTGAAAAACGTTGCTGCCGCGACCTTGCCAGAAATCGACGAAGCTTTTGCAAAACAGCTCGGCATTGTTGATGGCGATGTGAGCAAAATGCGCGAAGAAATTCGTAAAAACGTGACCCGCGAAGTCAAACGCCGCCTGCAAGCACAAGTGAAAGAAAATGCAATGCAAGCGTTGTTGGATGCCACCCCAATCGAATTGCCAAAAGCGTTGGTGGGCATGGAAGTCAACCGTTTGATGGATCAAGCTCGTCAAGACTTGGCACAACGTGGGATTGATGCAAACTCGATGCCGCTGCCTGCTGATTTGTTCACCAAACAAGCCGAGCGCCGTGTTGCTTTGGGTTTGATTTTGGCGGAACTGGTTGAGAAACACGACATCAAAGCAAAAGAAGAGCAAGTGATGGCTCTGATCCAAGAATTTGCCGAGAGCTACGAACAACCTGAAGAAGTTATCGCATGGTACAAAGCCAGCCCAGAACGTCTGCAAGGCCCAGAATCGATGGTGCTCGAAGACAACGTGGTTGAATTTGTGTTATCTCAGGCCAAAGTAAGCGAGAAACCGGTTTCTTTTGATGAGTTGATGGGGAACGCCTAATGCATATCCAATCAGATTGGCAAACTACACAACCCGCTCCACATGCTTTAGGTCTCGTACCGATGGTGGTGGAGCAAAGCGGTCGTGGTGAGCGCGCCTACGATATTTACTCTCGCCTGCTTAAAGAGCGCATTGTGTTTATGGTGGGGCCGGTGACAGATGATTCTGCCAATCTGGTGGTAGCGCAGTTATTGTTTCTCGAGTCGGAAAATCCTGACAAAGACATCTACCTGTATATCAACTCACCCGGTGGGTCGGTGACTGCAGGGCTGTCGATTTATGACACGATGAATTTTATCAAGCCTGATGTGTCAACACTGTGCATTGGGCAAGCGGCAAGCATGGGCGCGTTCTTGCTCTCTGCTGGCGCAAAAGGCAAACGCTTTGCGTTGCCAAATTCTCGTGTCATGATTCACCAGCCGTTGGGTGGGTTCTCCGGTCAGGCTTCCGACTTTGAGATTCATGCCCGCGAAATTCTTAGCTTGAAACGCAAGCTCAACGAGTTGATGGCACAACACTGCGACCGTGCAGTGGAAGATTTAGAGCGTGATACCGATCGCGATAACTTCATGACGGCGGAAGCAGCGCGTGAATATGGTTTAATCGACAAAGTGCTTGCTAATCGCAGCGAGGCAGCCCGTTCATGAGCATAAAAAAGAAAGACAAGCTGCTGTACTGTTCTTTCTGCGGTAAGAGCCAACACGAGGTCAGCAAGATGATTGCTGGCCCACAGGTCTTTATTTGTAATGAGTGTGTCGATTTATGTAACGACATCATTCGTGAAGAACAGGCAGCTGCAGCGTTGGAAGGGAAAGATAAAACCAAATCTCACCTGCCAACGCCACAAGAGATCCGCGCTACCCTCGACCAATATGTCATTGGTCAAGAGGCAGCGAAAAAAGTGCTCTCGGTGGCTGTATATAATCATTACAAACGTCTGGCACGTGGCGAAGAAGGTGCGCCCGGGGTTGAATTGGCTAAGAGTAATATCTTGCTGATTGGCCCAACGGGTTCAGGAAAAACCCTGTTAGCACAAACTTTGGCACGTTTGTTGGATGTGCCCTTTGTGATGGCCGATGCAACCACACTGACCGAAGCTGGTTATGTGGGTGAAGATGTTGAAAACATCATTCAGAAGCTGTTGCAAAAATGTGATTACGATGTCAGCAAGGCTCAGCGTGGGATTATCTATATCGATGAAATCGATAAAATTTCCCGTAAGTCTGACAACCCTTCGATTACCCGTGATGTATCGGGTGAAGGGGTGCAACAGGCGCTGTTAAAGCTGATTGAAGGCACTGTTGCATCGATTCCGCCGCAAGGTGGCCGCAAACACCCGAATCAAGAGTTTATCCAAGTTGACACCACCAACATCCTGTTTATTTGTGGTGGCGCTTTTGATGGCTTAGAAAAAATTATCCGTCAGCGTTCACAAAAAGGCGGGATTGGTTTCGGGGCGGATGTCTTCTCGAAAGAGCAAGGCGAGGCGATTGGCCGTGTTTTGCAAGAAACCGAGCCAGAAGATTTGATTAAATTCGGTTTGATTCCCGAGTTTATCGGTCGCTTGCCGGTGTTGGCGATGTTGGAAGAATTGGATGAAGCCGCGATGGTGACGATTCTCACCGAACCGCGTAACGCTTTAATCAAACAATTCCAACAGCTGTTTGCGATGGAAGAAGTCGAGCTAGAAATTCGACCAACAGCTCTAAAAGCCATTGCTAAACAAGCGCTTGCCCGCAAAACGGGTGCCCGTGGTTTGCGCTCGATTATCGAGCGAGCGTTGCTTGATACCATGTACGAGCTTCCCTCGTTGTCTGGCGTCAATCGCGTCGTGGTCGATGAAAACGTAATCGAACAGGGCGTGAAACCGCTTTATGTCTATCAAGAAGACGATCTATCGGTATCACGTTCTGCCTAGTGTTGGCTTGTTGTATGACACTAACCGCCCTTCGGGGCGGTTTTTTGTCGAAGGGGGGATGGTGGGTGTTTTGCTTGAATTCGCTTGCGCCTGCCCCATTTCCCTTGCATCTCTTCGTCTTTAATTACAGGAAACTCAATGTCTAACGCCCAAGATACCGCACCTGCAGAAGCTTTGACCTTGCCCCTGCTCCCCTTGCGCGATGTCGTGGTGTTCCCGCATATGGTGATCCCCCTGTTTGTGGGCCGCCCCAAGTCGATTAAGGCACTTGAACAGGCAATGAACGAGGGCAAACAGATTTTATTGGTTGCCCAAAAAACTGCTGCTAAAGACGAACCTTCCGAAGAAGATTTATACCGCATTGGTACGCTATCCACCGTATTGCAGATGTTGAAACTGCCCGATGGTACGGTCAAAGTGCTGGTTGAAGGCCGCCAACGTGCCACCATCACCGAAATTCGTGACGATGCCGAATTCTTTGAAGCCGATTTAGAAGTGTTTGCAGCAGAGGAAGAGCATAGCTCTGAATCTGAAGCCATGCGCCGGACCTTATTGGCGCAGTTTGAACAATTTGTCAAACTCAGCAAAAAAATTCCTCCTGAGATTTTGACCTCAATCACTGGCATTGATAAAGCTGGCCGCTTGGCCGACACCATCGCCGCGCATTTACCGCTGAAATTAGAACAAAAACAAGAAGTGCTCGAGCTGTTGCACACTGAGCCACGCTTAGAGCACTTGTTGACGCAACTGGAATCTGAACTAGAGATTCTGCAAGTTGAAAAACGCATTCGTGGTCGCGTCAAGCAACAGATGGAAAAAACCCAGCGCGACTACTACTTGAACGAACAAGTCAAAGCCATTCAACAAGAATTGGGTGAGCTGGACGAAAACAGCGACTTAGATGCGATGGAAAAGCGCATCAAAGCGGCTGGAATGACAAAAGAAGCCCGCGAAAAAGCTTTAGCCGAGTTGAAAAAATTGCGTCTGATGTCGCCCATGTCGGCCGAGGCAACCGTGGTACGCAATTACATCGAAACGTTGATTGATCTGCCGTGGAAAAAGAAAAGCAAGATCAATAAAGACTTGGCTGCGGCAGAAGAGGTATTAGAAAGCGATCACTTTGGTCTGGAAAAGGTCAAAGAGCGGATTGTTGAATATCTGGCGGTTCAACAGCGTGTCGATAAACTTAAAGCCCCGATTTTGTGCTTAGTTGGCCCGCCCGGTGTCGGTAAAACATCGCTGGGGCAATCGATTGCTCGTGCGACAAACCGCGAGTTTGTGCGGATGGCTCTGGGTGGAGTGCGTGATGAAGCAGAAATTCGCGGTCACCGCCGTACCTATATTGGTTCGATGCCGGGCAAAATTTTGCAAAGCATGATTAAAGCCAAGGTGAAAAACCCGCTGTTCTTGCTCGATGAAGTGGACAAGATGGGGTCTGATTTCCGTGGCGATCCTTCTTCTGCTTTATTAGAAGTGTTAGACCCCGAACAAAACCATGCTTTCGCTGATCATTATGCTGAAGTTGACTTCGATTTGTCGGATGTGATGTTTGTCGCAACGGCAAATTCGATGAATATCCCACCTGCGTTACTTGATCGGATGGAAGTGATTCGTCTCTCGGGTTACACCGAAGATGAAAAGCTGAATATTGCTCAGCGCTATCTGTTGCCGAAGCAGCTGAAAAACAATGGCCTGACTGAAGGTGAATTGGTCGTGCAAGAATCAGCGATCCGTGACATTGTGCGTTACTACACTCGCGAAGCCGGTGTGCGTAATCTTGACCGCGAATTGGCCAAACTGTGTCGCAAGGTGGTGCGTGCTAAACAGTTGGGTAAAGCAGCACAAAAAGTGACCATTGCGGCGAAAGGGTTGGATAAATACCTAGGCGTGCGCCGCTACGATTATGGTGTGGCTGAGCAAGCCAATCAGGTTGGACAAGTTTCGGGCTTGGCATGGACGGAAGTGGGCGGTGAGTTGCTGACGGTTGAAGCGGTCGCCTTGGTCGGTAAAGGCAATATCATCCGCACCGGCCAACTCGGTGAGGTGATGCAAGAGTCGGTACAGGCGGCAATGAGTGTGGTACGCAGTCGCGCCCGTCAATTAGGCATTGCCAGCAACTTCTACGAGAAAAACGACATCCATATTCACTTGCCAGAGGGCGCTACACCAAAAGATGGTCCTTCTGCAGGGATTGCGATTGTGACAGCGATGGTCTCCGCTTTGACTAAAATCCCCGTTCGGGCCGATGTTGCCATGACCGGTGAAATTACCTTGCGCGGCGAAGTGTTGCCGATTGGTGGTCTGAAAGAAAAGCTGTTGGCCGCGCAACGTGGCGGTATCAAGCATGTCTTGATTCCACAAGGTAATGTCAAAGATTTGGCTGAGATTCCGGCAAATGTGAAACAAAAGCTGGAAATTCATCCGGTTAAATGGATTGAACAAGTGCTCAGTCATGCCCTAGAGCGTGAACCGGTGCCTTTGTTGGAAGAGGCCGAAGCGGTGACACCGATTCCGGCGTTGAATGAAGCGGCGAATGGCTCGCAAATCACCACGCATTAAGCGTGAGTGGCTTGCTTGACATGCCGAATTGCACCTTGCTATAAAGCAGACGGTTTGATTTTCGATTCTTAGGAATCATTAAAATAATTTAAGGGATCACAATGAATAAAGCAGAATTGATCGACGCCATCGCCGAGCGCGCTGCGCTGTCTAAAGCCGATGCCGGCAAAGCATTGGACGCTACGGTTGCTGCCTTAACCGAGGCGCTGAAACAGGGCGATACCGTCACGCTGGTTGGCTTTGGCAGCTTCTACGTCGGTGAACGTGCCGCACGCACTGGCCGCAACCCAAAAACCGGCGCTACCATTCAGATCCCTGCTTCAAAATCGCCTAAGTTCCGTCCCGGCAAAGCGTTGAAAGACGCTCTGTAATTTGTCTGTGTAAAAGCAGTGTGCAAGCGAGCCTTGGCACTGCTTTGTGCGCCTGAGCTTGATGTTGCACAGGTTAAGTGTTTATTTCATTTGAAGGTGAACACCTCGGGTTCACCTTATTTTTTGCCGACCGGCAAACGGAAATACGGCGTGTATGTTTGATTTTGTCCAAAAAAATACTGTCCTCATTAAGGTGATCTTAGGGGCAGTGGCACTCACTTTTGTTGGCTTTGGGGTGGGCAGCTATACCACCGCCACCGATGACAACTATCTCGCAGAGGTTGGCGACAGCCGCATCTACAGTCGCGATATCGACCAAGCATTGCAAGGCCAACCAACTAATCCTGTGCTACGACAGCAAATGCTCGATATGCTGATCCGCCAGCGCTTGTTGTTGGCCGAGGCAGAAAAAGCCGGTTTGGTGATTACCCCAGCGATGTTACAGCGTGCGATTGCGGCGATGCCTGCGGTACAAAAAGATGGTCGCTTTGACCCTGCGATGTATCAGGCTTATTTAGCATCACAAAATCTGTCTGCTGATGCCTTTGAACAAAATGTGATGCGTGAATTGCGCTTGGACAAACAAATTCAAGCCCTCGCTGCTTCTGCATTCTTACCAAAAACCGTCACAGAGCGTTTAGCCATCACCTTGGCCGAAGTGCGCGAAATCAATCCGCTGTGGTTCCGCCCAGAAAAATTCACCGACCGCGTACAGCTTGCCCCAGATGCGATTAAAGCCGCGTATGAAAAAGACAAACAACAATATGTCATTCCAGAAGCGGTAAAGCTGGAATACATTGACATCACCCTCGATCAAATTGCTGCCACGATTCCAATTGAAGCGGCTGAGATTGAAAAATACTTTGAAGAACACAAGGCCGAGCTGGCGCGAGAAGAACGCCAACTTGCCCATATTTTGTTTGCCTTACCACAAGGTGCAAACAACGAAGTCAGACAAAACACCCGTCAACAAGCAGAAACCGTGTTGTCGTTGTTGCAGGAAAAACCTGAACAATTCGCTGCCCTTGCCCGTCAACATTCACAAGACCCCGGTAGTGCTGCGCGTGGCGGGGATCTTGGTTATGTGCCGCGTGGTGTGATGGTGAAATCGTTTGAGGAAGCGGCTTTCAAACTGAACAAAGGTCAGCTCAGTGAGTTGGTGGAAAGTGAATTTGGCTTTCACATCATTAAAGTGCAAGACATTCGCTCGCCTGATCTCAAGTCGGTGAAACCGGCGATTGTCGAACGCTTACAAAAGCAAAAAGCCAATATGCTATATCGGCAAAAGGTAGAAGAAGCAGGTGAGTTGGCCTATCAAAAGGCAGATAGCTTACAGGCCGTGGCCGATTTGCTGAAAACCAAGCCGCAAACCAGCGAATGGTTAGAGCGTAATACCGCTCTCCCCTCTCCTTTAGCCCAACCTAAGCTGTTAGAAGCGGTGTTTGGTGATGATGTGTTGAAACAAAAACACAATAGCGAGGCCATTGAAATTGCACCGGGCCGCACTGTCATTGCCCGTGTGGTAGAACATCGCCCAGCGCAACAGCAACCACTAGAGCAAGTATCGGCACAAATTGAACGGGAACTGCGCTTACAACAGGCCAACACTGTGGCGCAAGAGGCAGGTAAGGCATTCTTAGCCAAGCTCAAAGCTGGACAAGCCAGCGACCAATACGCTTGGGGGCCATTGCAGCGTGTCTCGCGTGAAGCGCCAATCGGCTTATCGCCAGAAGAAGCACGAGTGGTGTTTTCTGCCAAGTTGAAACCTGCACCGGCGTATGTCGGCACGGCGGTGGGCGATGGCAGTTATGTGATTTATCGTGTCGCACCACATGCCACCCCACCGGCTAAGAACGCTGAGCGACAAGCGGAACTCGCCGCCCGTTTGACTGAACTCCAAGTGGGTCAAGATGCCTTTGCTTATGTCAAAAGTTTGCAGCAGACTTTCCCGATCAAAATTAAACCGGTGAAAGCCACAGATTAAGCGACATAAGGCAAACCATTGCCGTACAATGTAACGCGTATTGCCACATGCCCGTTGTTCTTTTTTGGATCACGGGCATGTGTCGTTTTTTTGGCTAAGGAACGATCGATGTTACGCCGCTATTTTTCTTCTTTTGCCTTGGCAACGTGTCTGTTTGGGGCCGCTTTGCCCTCGGTGTTGGCCGAAGGGCGTGCCACCACTCAGACGGCGAGTTTAGAAGCCAGTGCCGAGCCAAGTTTGCATTCTCATGCAGTTTTGGTCATCAATGCGATGACGGGTGAACCGATGTATCAAAAAAATGCCCATCTCTCGACCCCAATTGCCTCGATCACTAAGCTGATGACGGCAATGGTCGTCCTCGATGCGAATTTGCCGATGGACGAGATGATTAGCATCACCGAGGCCGAGATTGATCGCTTGAAGGGCACCAGTTCCCGTTTGGCGGTGGGGACTACCCTCTCGCGGCGCGAAATGTTGTTGCTGGCGCTGATGTCGAGTGAAAACCGTGCTTCGGCAGCTTTGGCGCGAACTTTCCCCGGCGGAAGCGATGCCTTTATTGCACGCATGAACCGCAAAGCAAAACAAATTGGGATGCGCGATGCGGTGTTTTACGATGCAACCGGTTTGAACAGTGGCAATCGCGCCACCGCGCTTGATTTGGCGCACATGGTGCAAACCGCCTATCAATATCCACTGATTCGCCAATACAGCACCACCGCCGAACATGATGTGTTATTGCCCTCGAATCGTGTCTTGCACTACCGCAATTCCAATGCCTTGGTGCGTGAGGGGGAATGGCAGATTGGGTTATCCAAAACCGGCTATATCCGCGAGGCTGGGCGGTGTTTGGTGATGCAAGCGACGGTCGGTTCAACACCGATGTTTATTGTGTTGTTGGCGGCAGACAATCCTAATTCGCGTTTGGACGATGCACGGCAAATCAAAATGTGGCTCGAATCCAACCCCCGCACTTGGTTAATGGGCTAAATCGCCTATCTCTCTTAGGGCTCGGCGGCGGTGATTGTCGCTGAGTCGCCTCTCCTCTGGTCTTGAAAAGCACTGGCTTTGCCTCATTTGTGTTGCTCGATTGTTTAATCCCATTTGGTTGAGAATACGATGAGCGCACAAAAGGAAACCCTGGGCTTTCAGGCCGAAGTGAAACAGCTCCTGCATCTGATGATCCACTCCTTGTACTCAAACAAGGAAATTTTCCTGCGCGAGCTGATTTCAAATGCTTCTGATGCAGCAGATAAACTGCGCTTTGAAGCCCTAGAAACCCCAGAATTGTTTGAAAACGATGCCGAGTTAAAAATCCGCCTTGCCTTTGATAAAGAGGCAAAAACGCTGACCATCAGCGATAACGGCATCGGGATGAATCGCGAAGAAGTGATTCAAAATATCGGTACTATTGCGCGGTCGGGTACCAAAGCTTTCTTTGAAAATCTCACCGGCGATGCCAAAAAAGATGCGAATTTAATCGGTCAATTTGGTGTCGGCTTCTATTCGGCGTTTATTGTGGCCGATCGCGTGACCCTGACCACTCGCCGCGCTGGTGTGCCTGCCAGCGAGGCCGTGCGTTGGGAGTCGGCGGGTGAAGGTGATTACACCTTAGAAACTGTCGAAAAAGCCGGCCGTGGGACAGAAATTGTCTTACATCTGCGCGATTCGGAAGATAATCTGCTCAACGATTGGCAATTGCGTAGCATCATTCGCAAATACTCCGACCATATCGCGATCCCGATTGAGATGCCAAAACAGCCTACGTTTGATGACGATGGCAATGAAGTGAAACAAGAAGGTTGGGAAAGCGTCAACCAAGCCTCGGCATTGTGGGCGCGTAGCAAGAGCGATATTAGCGAAGAGCAATATCGTGAGTTCTACAAGCATGTCTCTCATGACTATCAAGACCCACTGGCATGGAGCCATGCCCGTGTGGAAGGGCGGCAAGAGTATATCGAGCTGTTGTATATCCCTGCTAAAGCGCCGTTCGATTTATGGGAGCGTGAGCGTAAGCAAGGGGTGAAGTTATATGTGCGCCGTGTCTTTATCATGGAAGACACCGAAAAACTGATGCCACACTATTTGCGCTTTGTGCGTGGGGTGATCGATTCGGCCGATTTGCCGCTGAACGTCAGCCGTGAGTTGTTGCAAAGCTCGAAGGACATCGATGCGATTCGCGCCGGTTGTGTGAAAAAAGTGTTGGGTCTGTTGGAAGACATTGCCGAGAAAGAAACGGAGAAATACCAAGGTTTCTGGACTGAATTTGGTTCGGTGTTGAAAGAAGGCGTAGGTGAAGATTTCAGTAACCGCGACCGTATTGCTAAGTTGTTACGCTTTGCTTCGACGCATCAAGAGTCCGATGAACAAACTGTGTCGTTAAGCGACTATGTGTCACGGATGAAGGAAGGGCAAAAGCACATTTACTACATCACCGCCGACACCACCGCCGCCGCCCGCCATAGCCCGCACTTGGAGATTTTTGCCAAGAAAGGCGTCGAGGTGTTGTTGTTGACTGACCGTGTTGATGAGTGGATGTTGAGCTATCTCACCGAGTTTGACGGTAAGAAATTGTCGTCGGTGGCGAAGGGCGCGCTTGATCTTGACGAATTGGCGGATGCCGAGGAGAAGAAAGAGCAAGAGAAGGTTGAAGAGGCGTTGAAGCCGGTGGTTGAACGGGTGAAAACCGTGTTGGCCGACAAGGTGAAAGAAGTTCGCGTAACGCATCGTTTAACCGACTCGCCATCGTGTTTGGTGGTGGATGAATACGGGATGAGCACGCATCTGGAGCGTTTGTTAAAGCAAGCGGGTCAGAAGGTGGACAGCAGCAAGCCGATTTTGGAGCTGAACCCTGAGCATGAGTTGGTGAAGCGTTTGGATCGTGAGCAAAGTGAAGACCGTTTTGCCGATTTGAGTGCGTTGTTGTTTGAGCAGGCATTGTTGGCCGAAGGCGGCCAGTTGGCTGATCCGGCGCAGTTTGTGAAGCGGATGAATAAGTTGTTGTTGCAAGCCTAGCCGCGCTGCACCACAAAGAAAGCCACCCGATGATTTGGGTGGCTTTTTTGTTTGGGTGATGGTTTCTTGATGGATGCGCTGCGCTTATCCATCCTACGGCCAATAGAACAGTAGCGTGGGTACCATTTTTTTGTGCCCACGAAACGATGGATGCTACTGATCTGACTGGTGCATTCCATTCATCAAGGGCTGCTGGTAGGAATTTCAACCGATATTTTGTTGCTTCGGTTGGTGTATTAGAGTTGTTCAATATCGACCTCAATCGCGCTGTCGGTCATGGTCAACCGCTGGCGGGCTAGTTCTACTAAGTCACGGTCGGCTAGTTCTTCGACCAGTGCTTCAAAGAGTTTGGGTGTAATCATGTAGAAGGCTGGGCGGTTGTGGTTGAGCACTGCGACGGGTTTTTCTCCTGCATCTCGCAGCACTTGCGCTGGGTTGCGTTTAAACTCTGACATGCTGATGGAGTAGTCGGCGTAGATGGTATCCATGATTGATTCCTCAAAATAATAGCTACAAATATAGTGCTTTTTCAATGAAGGTGATGTGGCAAAAATTTCTACTTTAATAAAAGTTGATGATGATTTCTTATTGAGATGTGCAGATATTATTTATAGAGTTTCTGTTGTGGTTGGGATAGAAGAATAAAATAAGTTAAGTTGGGTTACCAAATATTGGCAACCCAACTTAATGGTAGTTAGTAGTTAATTTGACATCTTTTGTTGATCAAATCCTGTAGTGTCAAATATTAAAGACTGAGCGCCTTCTCTATAAAATTTTGCCTCAATTCTGACTTCTTTGGATTTTTTCATTCTATCAATAAACTTCTGATAACTATTGATGAAAATATGTTCAGAACTGTGATCGTTCGGTGAAGATGCTGAAAACCTTACTGGAGGAGTATCATCGAATTTTACTAATACAGAACAATCATTATAGCCACATAAAAATTGTCCTTTCTCTATCGAGAGTATTATATCTCTGCCATATCTCGGATGATTTCTAATCTGTAGAGTAGCTTGTTGACTGCCTGAATAAGGAAAATCAAAGTTTAGATAGTTTTTACTTGTGTTGGTAGCAAAAAATATTTTTTTACTAGACATTTCATCTTCTTCTACCTGATAACTCCATTTTGAATCTATTTCGTCTTTCAGCTTGCGTTTCAAATCAGCAAATTTCTCTGCTTCTTTTGGATAATCACGCTCTAGATTTTCAATGTTTAGAAGTTGATGAAGTCGGCTTTGTGGATTTTCTATGTTAGATTTATATTGGCTAATTTCGGCAATAGAAAGTTTTTCCTTTAAGCTCTGATCGTTTTCATGAGTTTTTAAGCATTGTTTCATTATCAATGCTGCATCGTAATATTTTTTGTTCTCCATGTTTTTCTGATAAAGCAAATTGCTTTGCTCTAAATCTTGACAGGGTTTATTTTCTACTTCCGTTTTTTTGTTAATAGATGGATTTTCTGATTGGGTATTCTTTGCTATCTCTTTGTTTTCTGGTGTCTTCGCATTATCTTTGTTTTCAGACTCTTGAGACAATACAAAGAAATTTACTATGAGTAAGCTAACAGCTATACCTCTGAGCCAACTTTGTATTTGAATTTGCGTTAGTTCATAAAACTTATTTCTGATGGGTGGGAGTAAAAAACCTCCTGCAACTATCATCAATAAACCATAGGCATTTGATAAGGCAATTAGATTGCTTATCCCAATTAGCAATAAAATAGAGCCAAAAATCCAAGAGATTTTGCTTGTTTTCTTATCCAACTTATTTTCTCCATTTTGATTTTAATTAAAAATAAAACAATGAATGAATCTTCATTCAAGGTCAAAACGCTAAATGGATATCACATTTGGTTAAGTGGTGCAACTCATAAAATTTCTAAGCACCTGATTCGGGTTGTTTACTCTTGGTAGCTCAACCTCTAGTAGTTAATAAATTTTCATGTAATCGTGACAGATCGGCAGTGTAGGGATTCATCAAATTATCAAAATGCCACCGTATGTTAAGTCAAATCGATGAAACTGCTTTTTCTGATGTACTGTCAGGTATGGTTTCGTGGGCACAAAGTCAGTGCCCACACTCATTTGGATGGACTGTTTGGGTTTCGTGAGATTTTTTGATGGATGCGCTTCGCTTATCCATCCTACGCATTTTGTATATGCAATATCTATTTTTTGTCTTTTTGCGTTGGAGTGCTCAACCCAAGCTATACCTACTGACAGTTTTCTAGGCAATCGGTACAGTGCAACTCGTAGAAAATCCAATCAACCAAAAAGGACACAGATTGATGCTATTACCTTTCTTTGCCGTGATCGTAGGGCTGGTGTTATTGGTGTGGAGTGCCGACCGTTTTGTTGAAGGCGCAGCATCGACGGCGTCGCACTTCGGTATGCCACCCTTGTTAATTGGTATGGTCATCGTTGGCTTTGGTACTTCCACCCCCGAAATGGTCGTATCTGCCCTCGCCGCCTCACAGGGCAACCCGGGCATTGCCCTCGGTAACGCCTATGGCTCGAATATCACCAACATTGCCCTTATCCTCGGCATCACCGCCCTGATTAGCCCCATCACCGTACACTCACAAGTGCTACACAAAGAATTACCCATCTTGATTTTGGTAACGGCTTTGGCGGCGTGGCAGTTGTGGGATGGCAATGTCTCTCGAGTTGACGCTATCGTGTTATCCCCTGTGCCGTAAAACCTCGCCATTCATGGCGGGGATATCAGGCGCAAACGGCAAAGCCGTTTTAGGGTTTAGTGTTGCGGTTGTAAAGTAAAAACAAATCAATGTTTGCTTTGCTGTTTGTATAATGAGCGCATGAAACGACTTCAAGCCTTCAAATTCCAACTGACACCTAACGGCCAGCAAACACGGCAAATGTCGCGCTTTGCGGGTTCGTGTCGGTTCGTCTTTAATAAGGCGTTGGCGTTGCAAAAGGAATGGTATCAGACTGACCCCACGATTCGATTTTCTTACGTCAAATTAGCCAATCTGCTGCCCAGCTGGAAGCAAGAGTTTGTTTGGCTGAGAGAATCACCAAGCCAAGCTTTGCA
>NZ_ATVC01000025.1 GCF_000420525.1 Aquaspirillum serpens DSM 68 | reverse complement strand
GGGGAAGACAACACATCACCGGCCTGCCGGTGGGTCGAAATGGAAACACCCCCACGGGCGTGGGGAAGACCCACCCAGATTAAAAATAACTTGCGAAACTTCGGAAACACCCCCACGGGCGTGGGGAAGACCAAACCTTTCTCGTTCAAAACTCCGTTTTCGAGGAAACACCCCCACGGGCGTGGGGAAGACTTAAGCGCAGAGGAACAGCAACAGTTGCTGCGAGAAACACCCCCACGGGCGTGGGGAAGACTTACATCGCCGCCGGCATCGCGGAATTGCTGCAGAAACACCCCCACGGGCGTGGGGAAGACCGCATCACTGCCTCTTTCTGCTTTCTTGCAGCAGAAACACCCCCACGGGCGTGGGGAAGACCGCATCACTGCCTCTTTCTGCTTTCTTGCAGCAGAAACACCCCCACGGGCGTGGGGAAGACCAAAGTAGACTCGCCTTTTTCCAAAGCTTCGAGGAAACACCCCCACGGGCGTGGGGAAGACCTTTTTAAGGCGGCTGAGGCGGGTTATATGGCAGAAACACCCCCACGGGCGTGGGGAAGACATTTACCGCCGTCAGTATTGGACTATGCCTAAGGAAACACCCCCACGGGCGTGGGGAAGACCTTTCGAGCAGTTTCCGGCTTATTTGTCGCAAAGAAACACCCCCACGGGCGTGGGGAAGACAACGAGATGGTTAAGAAGAAAGTCGGTTTATCGGAAACACCCCCACGGGCGTGGGGAAGACCAATGCAATCAAAGATTATGTTGAGTTTGATGAGAAACACCCCCACGGGCGTGGGGAAGACTTGCTGCAATTATTAAGCAGCATCGTGCTGATGGAAACACCCCCACGGGCGTGGGGAAGACCTTATGATAGTGCGCTGTCCAATGATTATTTTGGAAACACCCCCACGGGCGTGGGGAAGACCTGATTTATCAAGCGCACAATCTGCTGCAGCGAGAAACACCCCCACGGGCGTGGGGAAGACTGTAGCGCTTGCAAGCGATATGTATCGAGATGAGAAACACCCCCACGGGCGTGGGGAAGACATAACAAATGTGCTTTGATAAGTATGCGCATAAGAAACACCCCCACGGGCGTGGGGAAGACAGCAACAGATTGTGCTGAGCATACTACTATTATACTAGCTATTGTAGTTCTGAGGAATTTAGGGTTTCTACTATCAATTGCAATCCATCAATTGTGGTCTGCGGCTTTCTTGGTGTTCCAATCGTGACTATACGATATCCAGGTGGTTTAGGCTGCGAAACATAGATCATTACACCAGATTCAACGGGGCAATGTTTTACCAGATAGTCAACCACGGTTTGTGCAACAGAATCTTTAATACCAGATACAAAAACATTTGCCCGTGGTTCTATGAACCATAATTTCATACGTCCACGAACAGCAGGAGGCAGTTCATTTGCGATGACGATGACCATGTTTTCCTCGCATTAGTGAATTTATATCGGACACTGCTGTATCCAACAAATCCATGTCCAGTGCACGTTTTCTAAATTGAGCAGAAACAATGTGCTTGTTGTAACGACCAGCCATGTCTTTAGTGAGAGAAAAGGCCAGATCAATACATAAATTTTCTTTATATAAATCAGCAAGATCGTAAACAAAAGGCAATGGGCTACCTGAGTGAATAAAACCAATATGAGGAGAATAGCCTAAGCTATGAACAACAGAACAGAGAATGCCATAGAGGGCAGCATTACAAGCAGTTAGAACCTGGTTAGTGATATCACCCAACTCGAACTTACCAGGAACATACTGTCGTCCTTTCCAGCCAACTTGATATTCTTCGGCTTTCTCTTGGTAAAGATTTTTGACTCGTTGTCCTTCCATGCCCATCATAGAAGCCAAAGTCTTATCCTCCAGATCAGCATCTGGAAAACGACGTGCAAAAAGTTGTTTCGCAACACCCAAGGCAAGTTCTTCATCGGCAGCAAGCTTAATTTGCTGTTTAAGGTTACGCGTATCTGCAGTGGGTAAAAACCCCGCTGCATAAAACAGCAAACTATCTTCACCGACCCAACTGACAGAACAATTTGCGGCAACCATTGTTTTAACAGCTTCATGGGTGATGCTTGTACCTGGCCCGAGTAGCAATGTATTGATCGTTGCAATGGGCAAAGGAATCACTTGCCCATCAGCATCCAACCATTTCACACTACTATCATCAACCTCCAGCCGCCCACGTTCTAGGTAAAGAAATGGATATTTATCTTTTACTTGTGGCAAAGATTCACGAGTCACCTTCACTAGCAGGCGCTGGATTTGGCTCATAATGTTGAATCCTCCTCAGAGTAAAATACTGTGACTTGACGATCGCGATAGCGCTTGTCCTGGCCAAATTGCAAAGGAACATCGTTTAAGGTGATGACTTCGCCATCATGCGCACCTTGACGTACAAAAAAACTACGAGCACGGTTTTTCACACAAGCTAATTCATCAGCAAATTTCAGTGCATGTTCCGTATCCACATAAATACCCTGATACACTAACTCGGTAGGGACACAAGTTTTGCGGCCAAGGTAAACATCCCATACAGGGCAACGCAATGCCTCGGCAAACGCATCAGCGTGCTCTGTTGGAACCTCCAACACCACGGCAAAAGTCATATCTTGAAGATAATAGCGATAGGTCATTTTCGTCCCTCCTCCTACCGCTTTTTTACCGTCACTTGTTTTTGGAATCAGTAGATTCTGCCATGGATCCGCATCATCATAACCACTACCCACCATATGAAAATCACGTAGTAACGGTTGACGTAAGCTAGGCTTATCGTCGTTATTTTTTGGGGTATATGCCACAAGTTGCATATCTAGATCAGCCAACTGCGCTAATAAATCACGCTGTTCACCCCCAGCCCCAAGGGCACAACACAACAATCCTAAAACCCCCGATTTTGTTGGAAAAGGCAAACTGTCACGACGACCAAAACGCGAATCGTGTCCCCATGCTTGCAATGGCCCTTCTAGCCATAACAACAAATAAGGGTTGCTCATTCTTTACCCTCACTCAACATGAGTTTGTAGACCAGCAATTAAATCATCTATCGAAAAATTCTCATCTTCCCCCCATTCAAAATCGGCAACCTTGCCGAACAAAGAACCAGATAATTTTTCTTTTTTAGCCAAATAATCTTTCAATGCCGCGATACTAGGCTGTAGATAACCACCATTTTGCGCTTTAATCGCTGTTTCAAAAGGCACTTGTAAGCGTTGTCCCCGACGGACGAAAACCTTGGCAAACTCCCATGGAGACGCGCCCGACTGTGTCGTTTGACGTGCAGTCGGTACAGCAACAAACAACGCCTGAGTGAAAGCAGCAATCGCTTGTTTAAGTTGTCCCTCACCTAGCGTTTGTGCGAGTTGCCCTAAATCGAGGCTGATATAACGATAATAAGTGGCAGCGTTATATTCTAAGCTACCCATATGTGCCGACCCGGGTTCTGTTTGCAAATCATCTAACGCAGTGAAAAACTCAACTTCATTACTGACTTTATGTGTTGAAATTGCATGAGAAAAACTCGCAGCCGCTTCAACATTCATCTCGGCAGCCTTCGCCACCATTCGACCAAATAACGCAATATCAAGGGCGTCGACAGCAGAACTCAATGCTTTCTTTGCAACCTTTGCTAAATCCTTATCCTTGATTTTGCTGGCATCAAATGCCAATGCCTTCGCATAATCCGCAAAAGCCGCCGCCTCAGTTCCACTCAAAAACAGCAAGGTATCGTCGCTTAATGTCTCAGCCATCTTCTGAGCACATGCAGTCGCAGCGACCTCATCTGCCCCCACATCCACTAAGGCCTGTTGCAATAGCGCCTCAACTTTTTTGGTTCGCACACCCAATTTGATACCAAAGTCTTTCATGGCCAAGCGTACCTGACGCTTCCAACATTGCGAGCTCACCCGTGCACGTGTGGTACCGCCAATAATCGCTGTTTTAGGGGCGCCAACATCATCACGATTTAAGCAAGTGACGGGGAAAGATTGCAAAATGTGAAACTCAATACGGGTATTTTTAAGCATGACTTAACATCCTTATCAGGCGTTACAAGAGGGGTCAATCAAAGGGACAATTTGTAATAGGCCACAACCAAAAGCTCTACCTCGGCCAATCCCACGGGTAAAACTTGCAGCGAAGAGATCGGGCGAAACAACTTGTAATGTGCCTTGCAAATGCGCTTGAGCAAGCGTCACATTGCGCTGCGATTTATCTTGAAAACGCAACACCTCAACACGGTCAATTTGTAACTGGGTTTGTTCTACAATAAATCCCCAATTAGCTTGAGCACGTTCAACAAACCATGCAGCAATTTCATCACGCTGACGAATTGGTACTAATTTTTTAGTGCTGTTGTTTCGGCGAGTAGGATTGACAATTAACTTAAAACGATAACGATGATGGGATAAAAAATGGTTTGGTAGTGGCTGTGTACGGATTTCGCCATACTGACCATCCACTTTCTCCATTGGCTCGCGATTAGATAACAAAAGCACATCACGGCCATGAAAATCGCCCCCTAAATCCGCAAACTGAATACCACTGGTTTCGCTGGTTTGTTTATCCAACTCACTGCGAATATCAGGAAATAAGCTATACACCACTCGATGCAACGAATATGGATCGGTTATTCGTAATGCGTGGCAATCCTGTCGATTGAGCCGTAATACGCTAGCAAACAGGGTTTGGCTCATACTTGCTCCTCTTCTACAGGTCTATGGTAAAACTCCTGTGCCCATTGCGCTTTAACCCGTTGATTATCTCGCCCAAACTGTAATAACTGTTTTAATAAGCGCTCATAATCTAGCGTCTGGCGCGTTTTGCTTTGGATAAGCGAGAGAACACCACGCAGAATCCGACATACTTCAGCCGTATCATCACACGCTAATAACCGACGTAATCTTGCTTTAGCCTGATCACTGTTAGCCCCTTCCTCATAACACGCCGCGATTGCAGCACCAAGAGAGCATGAACCATTTTGATCTGCTTTTGCACGAGCAACCGCAGCAGCCACCAATAAATAAGGTAATCGAGGGTGATCGAATTCAATAGGGATGTTAAATGTGGCTAATAGCTCCCAACTTTGATACTCAGTGGCAGGGTTATCAGCACGCCGTAACCGTGCAGCAAAGCCCTTATCTCGCAGACAGTTATCTAGGACATAGCGGATGAACTGTTGTGCCTTATCAGGTTTTTTATTCTCACTCATGCGGCCTCCTGTT
Organism: Aquaspirillum serpens DSM 68; assembly: GCF_000420525.1. Classification (GTDB taxonomy): domain Bacteria; phylum Pseudomonadota; class Gammaproteobacteria; order Burkholderiales; family Aquaspirillaceae; genus Aquaspirillum; species Aquaspirillum serpens. The sequence goes on along the minus strand of NZ_ATVC01000025.1, from coordinate 28,971 downwards.
GTAGATGCAGGTATTTACGAAGATTAGGACGACTTTTTGCCCACGCATCCAGTTGTCGCGCCGTTTGCTGTGGGCATTGGGTATTAAAGATATGGTGTAGATTGTCAGCAAATCGACGACGTAATTGGAAGCGTTGTTGCACTTGGCTGCGCTCACAAGCATGAAGGAGGGTTTGTGCTTCTCGTTCACACAATTGCCAAAACAAGGCCGTGGCTTGTTCTGCTATGGTTTTACCATCAACTTTTTGTTCTTTGTAATAACTGATTACACAGCCATATAGCAATTTAGAGAAGTCATTGAGGACATCAATTTCACCACGCAAATTGGCTAGCCATTCACCATCTAATTCTGAGGCATAAAGCCAAAAGACCGATTCAACGTAATCATCATCTCCAGATACATACTGCTCACCTGCGTTACTGCTGACACGTAACCCACCTGACCAAATAGCAAAACAGTCACTGACTAATTTGGCATGCCGTACTGCAACTCGTAGCTGCAGACAATCAAAGGTGTTTTGCTGAGACTCAACAAAACCGAGTAACGCGGTGAGTTCTCGCCAAGGACGACGCAAGGGATTGACCCATAACACTTTCGGCTCTTTGGCGCGACGATCAACTGCAATTGAGGGATCAACACCCCCGACTTTGTAATCTGGATGTGCAATTCCTTCGCTGTAGTGCAAACCATTGTCAGTAAACAGACAGAAACGGGACAGCGGTACTAAACGTCCCATTAACGTTGTTTTATGAATACGTGCAATCGAACAGTCTTCCCCAGTTGGCATTTCTTCCCATATTGCACGTCCCACTCCACCCGGATACAAACCACTTTGTTGAACATCTTGTTGAGTAAAGAGATTAAGGCGCAGGGTCTGCCACAGTGTTTCGCCTAAAACAAAGTTGTGCAATAGGCCCATAAACCCTACGGAAGGCCCTGATTTGGCAGAAGATGGCTTTCCTTTTGCATTGGTTTTATTTGGATAGCCAGAGGTGAGGACAACACTGTTATCTGTTTTTTTACCACTAAGAGCAAACCCCATTTGCGCGACTAATAACAACGCTTTATCCGCGTCATCTAAAGGTTTTTCCTGCTGGGTTTGTGTCAATACAGTGGTGTTGCCAGTAGAGACATCGGGAAGTGCAGTTCCATAACTTTTGCACTCTGCCTTTTGAATTGCCGGAACTTGTAAGAATGGTTTTTCACCATAGAGGAAAAAGGCATCTCGCCAACGTTTAAGATAGGTTAAACAACGCGCTGCCAATGTTTGTTCATCCATCGCCAGCCATGCTGACTCATCATGTGGTGTTGCCGCAGCTTGGGCTAAGGCCAGCAGTAATTTCAACAGCGCTATTTTTTGTACGGGTGAACCCCCTAATGCTCGATAGTCTGGATGGGTAAAAAACTCGGTTAAACTTACTCGGCCCACGTCGGCTATTGGCAGCCACGGTTCATCTATCAGGTTAAAGCGGTTTTGCATTGTGTCGCTCTCAAGAAGATTTCAGTACCTGATAACCTAAGTCATCACGGTAGGTATGGTCATACTTATTTTGTCCAGTCTGCCCGAAAGGCATATTAATCTTATTGCATTCATTTACCAAGCCAATCCGCAAAAAAGATTCTGTGTACTGTGGCTCTCCAAGGTAAAAAAGATGTTGAAATCCTAATTTTTCCAATTGATTTTTTTGGCAGGCAGGGGGTGCAAGGCTAGGCCGTAGTTGAATCAGCTCGCGCATCAGCCGGATGGTCAGTTTTCGCCACTTTGCCGCTGGCCATTGATGACGTTGAGTTGGAAAACAACAGGTAGACCCATCTAATAAGGTCAGCTGTGTTTGTTGTGTTTCTGGTAAATAGCGAATCGCTGTTAATAACAGGACGTCGATACTGTCTTGTTCACTATATCGTGTTGCACAATGATGATCTGATTGCGTGTTACCAGCAGTCGCCAGTGTACCGTGCGCCAGCCGTTGCAAGTCTTGGCGCCCAATTTGCCGATAGTTTCCACGCTGGACTCCATGCTCAAGTTCATATTGCCAACGTGCCATGTCGCCAGATTCATTTCTATCGCAATAGGTGGCTTCTAAGAGTGGTCGAATATTATCCGGCAAACAGATCGAAGATTGACATTGCCAACTCTCTAAACTACGACATAAAACATAGCTGCTATACACAGAAGCAGTGCTAGCAAATGCTTGTAGGGGAGAGGCAATCGCAGCTTGTAAATCTGGTGCTAATAACCATGCCTCTAGTCGTGCATCCTTTGGTCTTGGTGTGTTTTGATGTCGCCATAAACGACCAAGGCGTTGTAGCAACATATCGGTTGGAGCAAAACGACTGATCAAAAAATCAGCATCAATATCTAATGATTGCTCAACAACCTGAGTCCCAACCAAGATCCGGCCCTGTAAACATCTTTGTTGCCAGTTCTCTTTACCAAACAAGTTAACCCACTTGTTTTCGTTAGATTGACGATGACTGAGTGTAAAACGAGAATGTAATAGACCACATTGAACATTGAGTTCTTTTCCTCGGGCAGCAAGAATTTGATAAAAATGCTGTGCTTGTGCAACAGTATTTTCCACCCAAAGAACTTGTTGCCCCTGTTGTGCACGATATAAAGCTTCTTCTATCGCATCTTCATCTTTTGTCAGAAACTTAAGGTTAATTTCTCGTTTTTCGGGCGGTTCTGTTGAAATTTCGACTAGGTGACTTTGATGTGCCAAGGCAGAAACCAATGGGTAGTCATGGTTCTTTACTGAAGTATCTAATAGTTGCTCTCGCCTACGCTGAGTTAAGGTTGCACTCAAAACAATGACAGTGCAGTTAAGCTGACGCAGCAATTTCACTAATTCAGACAGAATAGTTCCTGTATACATATCATAGCTATGTACCTCATCTAGAATCACAACTTTGCCTGCTAACCCAAAGGCACGCACAAAACCATGTTTGACATTCATGGCTGCCATCAGCGCTTGGTCGATAGTTCCTACTGCGAAAGGAGCTAATAGTCCCCTTTTTGCTTGGTTAAACCATGCACCACCGGGCCGACCTTCCTCACCCATTTCGGTGTCTAATAACCATGCCTGTCCATGAAGCAATAAACCACGGCGATGGCGACAATTTGGTAACAAAATCTTTTCAAGAAAATCGGAAAAACGCTCATAAACTTTGTTAGAGGTAAGTTGAGTCGGCAAAGCAAAATAAATACCCATTGCCTGTTTTGACACAAGCATTTGATACGCAGCAAATAAAGCAGCCTCTGTTTTTCCTTGACCCATTGGTGCTTCTAATACATAGACACCGGGCTTGCTAATTGCCTGACAAAGCGTTTCTTGTAATGGTCGGGGAGAAAATCCAAAGATTTTATGAAAATCAAGATTATGGCGAATAAGTGGCGGGACAAAACCCACATCATCTAGTGCAGATTGAATGAAAGGCCGCCAATCTTTTTGTGGATCTTCAAACCAAGCGCCAGAACCTATCCAGTCTGCCACGCTGGTTAGACCCGCTAGCAAACGTGCTTGTACTGGATCCGACACAATTGGCCAATTTGCATTAAGTGTTTCTTTTAAGGCTTGAACTAACTTTTCTCTTTCCTGCTGCCAGCCGGTACCACCAAACACTTCAGCCTCTGCCGAATAGCTACCTACTTCAGGTCGAAAGCCATGATGCTGGCCAAGAACCTCCGCTAAAAGTGGGCTAACTCCCATTGCCTGTGCAGCAATTTGACTCACTCCTGCATGGCCACCCCACTGGGATTCTTTTTCTGGAGTGATGTCTGGCAATTTTTCAAGGGAATTTTTGTGACAAGCTTGTCTTAACTTTTCGTAGAAATAGGGACTGACTTTGCCAATATCGTGACAAGCGGCAACAAGATGAGAACCCGCAGGAAAATCAATCGCAAAGGCATAGTGACTCATCAATGCTTTTGCAACTTCTCCTACGATTTGACAATGATTAAAAACGGATCTGCCAAGCTGCACATCTCCTGTCTCTGCGTGGAGATAAGTCTTTGCAGGACAAAGCTCAAAAGAAATCACTGGGATTGATGATGATAAACGACGTGCTCTCATTTTATTACCTTAACATCATGAAAAACTCACAGTTTATCCAAAATGTTATCAACAGAGAGCACAAAATAAAAAAACCCAGCAAGCATAGGGCTTTTGCTGGGCTTTTTTGGCAACGCTAGGCATTGCTTTTAATTCTGTGGTGCCGGCGGCAGGATTCGAACTCGCGACCCCCTGATTACAAGTCAGGTGCTCTACCAACTGAGCTACACCGGCGTTGAAGAGGAGCTCATTATGTCAGCGCTTATTAGTTTTAGCAAGCACTTTTTCTTGTTTTTTTCTCACCACAGCAGGATTTTTAGCTACCTTGTTGTTTTTTCTGGATTTTATTAATGGTTTTTTCGGGTTGTTGATGGCCTTCTTTTTCACAACAGCACGACGTACCTGTGCCGGAGAGCGCTTCACTGCCGTAGGTTTCTTCACTTGTTTAGAGGCAAGCGCTGCCTTGGCCCGTGTAGTGGGGACTTTTTTGCTAGCTATTTTTGTGGAAGGGCGTATTTTCGCTTTTGTCACCACCGCTTTTTTCTTCGCCGCTTGCGCTCGCAAAGCAGCTTTATTTTTCACCACTTGACGTGAAGGTTTAGCCGACTTGGCAAGTTTGCCTTTTAGCTGAGGCTGGGCACGCGCTTTTAGCATACGTTGGTTTTTGGGCGTGACTTTTGCTTTGACTTTTTTCGTTTTGTTGACGGCTGGCCGTTTCTTGATCACAGCCTTGCTTGTCGCCCGTTGAGTGGGTTTTTTATCTGCAACAGGCTGGCTAGGTGAGACAGTACGAGTAACAGCAGGGCGTTTTTTTTGCACTTGTGGCGCGAAATCACCTGGCAATGGCGCATCTTCCGCGTACGCCACAGGCATCATTGCAGTGCAAAAAACTACGAGAAGGACGTTGTATAAATGTTTCATCAGCAGTTTTTAGCAAAAAGGTAGAGAAAAATTGCATTTAATGATTGAAGAACTACTTAGGTGATATTTATATTACCACCGTCTGACTGGGACCGTCTTTGACGTGTCACCAGATGTTCAATATTTTGATGTGTTGCGACACAGGGAGTTTCCCCATGAAATTTTCACGACGAAAGCTGTTAATGGCGCTGGTAGCAAGTGCCTTTGTGGCGGCATGTGGTAAGAGTGCTGAACCCAAACCTGCGGATAATGCGGCAGCGCCTGCTGCACCAGCTGCAACGGAAACACGCGCCTACGTCGTTGGCACGGACGCGGCTTATGCACCGTTCGAGTTTGAAAATGAGAAAAAAGAAGTACAAGGCTTTGATATTGATGTCTTGACTGCTATCGCAGAAAAAGCCGGCATCCAAGTGAAATTCGTCAACACCCCGTGGGAAGGCATCTTTGCTACGTTGGATCAAGGCGACCGTGATATCGTGATCTCCGCCGTCACCATCACTGACGAGCGCAAACAATCGATGGACTTCACCGAACCCTACTTTGAAGCACGCCAGCTGATCGCCATCGGCAAAGGGGTAACCGACATTAAAACTTTCAATGATCTGAAAGGGAAAAAAGTCGGCGTTCAAACCGGTACTACCGGTGATGAAGTGATACAAAAGCTGTTAGGCAAAACCAGCGAGGACATCAAACGCTTTGAAAGCACGCCATTGGCGATGAAAGAGCTGGAGAGTGGCGGTGTACAGGCGGTGGTGGCAGATAATGGTGTAGTCATTAACTATCTGCAAAACAACGCCAGCGCCGGTTTGAGCCTGATTGAAGATAATCAAAGCTTTACCCCTGAGTTCTATGGTATTGCAGTGAAAAAAGGCAATGCTGAGCTACTTGGTAAACTGAATGAAGGACTGAAAGCGATTAAAGCAGACGGTACTTACGATAAGATCTACGCCAAGTGGTTTGGCGAGAAAAAAGCGGGCTAACCCCATTTTCTCTGCTCTATTGGAAGCGCACCGGTCATCCCGGTTGCGCTTCTTTTAATTTTTTCACCACATAAAAAACGGGGAACGCTATGGACTTTCGCTGGGCGATGATTATCGAATACATGCCCTTGTTCATCAATGGCCTCAAAATGACGCTGATGATTACCCTCATCGCTGTCTTTTTTGGCACGCTAATTGGTCTGTTGATGGGAATGGCACGTTTGGCTGATGCCAAACATGGGGCACAACGCTATTTATTGCGTTTTGGCGTGCGGCTACCGGCTGCTGCCTATGTCACTTTTTTTCGTGGTACGCCGCTATTTGTGCAAATTTTGCTGATTCACTTTGCACTGATGCCGATGTTAGTCCATCCAGTCGATGGTTTACTGATTTCGGGTGAAACTGCACGCGAATTACGGCAAAACTATGGTGCCTTTTTATCTGGTTTGCTGGCATTGACGCTCAACGCTGGGGCATATATCACGGAGATTTTCCGTGCAGGTATTCAATCGATAGACAAAGGGCAGATGGAGGCCGCTCGTTCACTGGGGATGTCCTATGGCCAAGCGATGAAGGAAATCATCATCCCACAAGCGTTCCGCCGCATGTTACCACCGCTGGGGAATGAAGCCATTATGCTGTTAAAAGACAGCTCGCTAGTGTCAGCGATTGGCTTGGCAGAGTTGGCCTTTGCGGCTCGGACGGTAGCAGGGGTCTACTCTCGCTATTGGGAGCCCTATCTGACCATTTCCTTCCTCTATCTCGGCCTGACCTTGCTGTTGGCTTGGGGTGTGGCTGCACTCGAGAAAAAATACCAAATGAAATCTCGCTAAGTCGTTGTGTTGGGTTGCCACACTACAGCAACCCAACTTTGACTCTACGCCAGTGGTTTTTTGGGTGGATACGCTACTACGCTTAGCCACCCTACACTGGTTTAATGTGTCTTTTGCAAACTGCGGAAAATACGCTGATAAAACGCAACCCGCTTTTCTGACAACTCACCACGCTGTACCGCCTGCTGTAGTGCACAGCTAGGTTCAACCAGATGCAAACAATTATGAAATTTGCACTGTCCCAAGAAGGGCTGAAAGTCAGGAAAATAGCTAGCTAACGCCAATGGCTCGATATGCTGCAAACCAAATTCTTGTAAACCGGGGGAGTCAATGAGGTGCGAGGTGGCATCAAGGTGATACAGCTGCGCATGGGTTGTCGTGTGTCGTCCAGAATCCAACGCCACAGAAATATCCCCAACCCGCGCCGCCGCTTCAGGCACTAAGGCATTGGTCAAAGTTGATTTTCCCATGCCGGATTGCCCAACCAATACCGATGTCTGGTCTTGTAACCATTGGCGCAATGGTGACACATCTTGCAAAGCAGATAATTCTAAGACCGGATAGCCCAAGGCGACAAAGGGGGCTAATTGCTGTCGTGCTTGTGCAACTTCGGGTAAATCAGCCTTGTTCAATACGATCCGTGCTTCTATACCAGCCGCTTCCGCCGCCAATAAACAACACGCTAACAATTCCTCGCTAAACGTTGGTACCGGCGCGACCACTAACACCAAGAGCGACACATTGGCAGCGATGATCTTGCTGCGAAACGCATCAGAACGATATAGCAGAGACGAACGGGTTTCATGGCCACTGATTACCCCTTGCTCGCTATTTTCAATCGTTAAATACACCACATCACCACAGGCATAGTCGGTGCGCTTGCCGCGAGTGGTACAGTCATAACAGGTACCATCGGCCAATTCAACAATAAAGCGGCGGCCATGACTTTTCACAATCACACCGGTGAGTTCAGCGGTTTTTGCTTGTGCATCATGCAAAGAACGGGAAGGACGTGCGGGGGAACGACTCAAGACAAAAATCCTTGCAGTTTAGCCACCCGTGCGGTGGCGGGGGGATGTGAATCATAGAAAGCGGAGTGCAGTGGATCGGGCGTTAATGTGGCAGCGTTATCACGATAGAGTTTGGTTAAGGCACTGATCAACGCTGCCGCCGGTGCGTGTTGGGCAGCAAACTCATCGGCCTGATACTCCTGCCGCCGTGATAATGCGCTAAAAAGCGGTGTCAGTGGGAACAACAGTAGCGGTAGTAATTGGCTGAATAGAAATAACGCAGCAGCAGCTGAAACCGTATTGACCCCCAATTGTTGATAAAAAGCAGAGGTATCTGCCAACACACCCAACACCGCAAATAACAACAGACTAAAAATAATGCTGCCCCATAACCGTTGTCGGATATGTTGATGATGGAAATGACCTAACTCATGCGCCAGCACCGCTTCAATTTCGTCATGACTGAGATGGTCTAATAAAGTATCAAAAAACACGATGCGCTTAGCCCGACCAAAGCCAGTGAAATAGGCATTGCCATGAGCCGAGCGTTTTGAGCTGTCCATCACAAAAATGCCCTGACTATCAAACCCACAACGCTGTAACAACCGTTCGACCCTGTCCTTTAACACTACATCAGCAAGCGGCGTAAAACGATTAAACAGCGGTGCAATCCACAGCGGAAAAATCACCATCAGCAAAACAGAAAACCCAACCCACAATCCCCACGCCCACAACCACCATTGTTCGCCCGCCGAAACCATCAACGCCAGCAGTGCAGCAATCAGGCCACCACCTAACACCGCTCCCAGTAACGCACCGCGCAAGATATCGAGGACAAATAAGCGACGTGATAGGCGGTTGAAACCAAAACGGGCTTCAAGGTGAAAATGGGAATAGTAGAGAAATGGCAGCTCAACCAGCTGTAACACGGCAAACACCGAGAGCAATACCACGGTTTGTTGAGCAATACCGGATGGCAATAGGACCATCCACAGCTGTTGCAACCACTCAAAGCCACCGCCTAGGGTTAACCACAGTAGCATCAGGGTATGAAACAGCAGTTGGATTTGACCAAAGCGGCTTTTGGCAATCGCGTATTGCGCGGCTTTTTCATGCTGTTCGGGGGGAATATGAGCGGCAAACAAGCTGGGTACCCGTCCAGCATGAGCAGCAACATGACGCCGTTGTCGATAGGCTAAATAACTCTGAACAAGGAATGAGATACCCAACAAGGACAAAAAAACCACCGTAAAAGGAAAAGCGGACAGGGTATCGTTCATAAATGGGCGCTGCTTGACCTAAAATGTGTGCGACAATTTGAAGATTTTGAAGGACAGACCGCTATGGCGCAAGATCAAAACCATCTCATTTGGCTAGACATGGAAATGACTGGCCTGTTCCCCGACCGCGACCGCATTATTGAATTGGCGGTGGTGATTACCGATGCCAATCTAAACACGGTTGCCGAATCGCCGGTGTTGGTGGTTCACCAACCAGACACGGTGTTAGAGGCAATGGACGATTGGAATAAAAACACCCACGGCAAAAGTGGCCTGATCGACAAGGTGAAAGCCTCTACCCTCACCGAGCAAGAAGCCGAAGCCCAGATGTTGGCCTTTATCAGCCAATATGTACCAGCACGCAAGTCGCCGATGTGTGGCAACTCTATTTGCCAAGACCGACGCTTTATGGCTCGGTGGATGCCAACGCTGGAGGATTATTTCCACTATCGCAATTTGGATGTATCAACCTTAAAAGAGCTGGCGAAGCGTTGGCGTCCCGATGTAGCAAAAGGGGTGGTCAAAAAAGGGCGTCACGAAGCCCTAGCTGATATCTACGAATCGATCGAAGAAATGAAACACTATCGTGAACATTTTATTCGCCTTGTCCCCTAACCTCTAAAACTTGCTGTGTATGAGTCAAATCAATCTTTCCTCGGTGTGGGTACAACTGCATCAACACCAACGTGCAACCCGTCATCTCCACATGCGCGATTTATTCGCCACCGAGCCAGATCGCTTTCAACGTTTTTCGTTACGGTTAGATGGTCTATTGCTGGATTACTCAAAAAACCGTATCACCGAACGTACCCGCGATTTATTGATTGAATTGGCTCATACTGCTGAATTGAGTACATGGATCAAACGTCTACAGGCGGGTGAACCGATCAATATCAGTGAAAAACGTGCCGTGATGCACCACGCGCTACGCGCACCGGCGGACAGTGAAATCTATGTCGATGGTGAAAATATTGTGCCGTCGATCCAAGCGGTGTTGCAGCGCGTAGGTGAATTTGTCGAGCAAGTTCACCAACAACACTGGCGCGGACATAGCGGCAAACCGATTCGGCATGTGGTGAATATTGGCATCGGCGGCTCCGATCTCGGCCCAATGTTGGTCACGCGAGCACTCAAACCGTATTCAGTTGGCAAAGTAGAATTGCACTTTGTGTCTAATCTGGATGGGCGCCATCTTGCCGATACTTTAGAAGCCCTCGATGCAGCAGAAACCTTATTTATTGTTGCCTCTAAATCTTTCAGTACCCCAGAAACGTTGTTAAACGCACAAGCCGCCCGAGAATGGTTCTTGGCTCAAGGCGGCAGTGTCGAGGCAATACAACAACATTTCGTTGCTGTTTCGAGCAATATCCCTGCGGCAACTGCATTTGGTATCTCGCCCGAAAACTGCTTTCCCTTTTGGGATTGGGTGGGAGGGCGTTATTCAGTGTGGTCGGCGATTGGCTTGCCGGTGATGTTATCGATTGGCATGACACACTTCCGCCAATTCTTGGCCGGCGCACACGCCATGGATTGCCATTTCTTTAGCGCGCCTTTTGCAGAGAATGCGCCCGTGCTGCTGGGATTGCTGGGGATTTGGTATAACACTTTCTACCGTGCCCATACCCATGCCGTAATGCCATACGATCAGGGGCTGTCACGCCTACCTGCCTATCTACAACAACTGGATATGGAATCGAATGGCAAGCGGGTCGGGCGGTGTGGGGCACGGTTGGACTTTAATACAGGGCCGATTATTTGGGGCGAAGTCGGCGTTAACAGCCAACATGCGTTTTTCCAGCTGCTGCACCAAGGCACCCGCCTAGTGCCCTGTGATTTTATTATTCCTGCCTGTGAACATGGCAAACTCAAAACCCACCATACCGCTATGTTGGCCAACTTTTTGGCACAAACCGAGGCCTTGATGCGCGGGAAGAATGAGGCTGAAGTGTTAGCAGAGTTTGGTGCAAAACTGCCTGACAATATTGATATTTTATTGCCACAAAAAGTATTTCCTGGCAATCAACCATCTAATACCTTAATTTTAGACAGTTTAAACCCGTATAATCTGGGTATGTTGTTAGCGTTGTATGAACACAAAGTGTTTGTGCAGGGCGTGATCTGGGGTATCAATTCCTTCGATCAATGGGGCGTGGAGTATGGCAAACAATTGGCACGCAAAATTGAGCCCGAGTTACGCGCAGGGCAACTGCCCAGCTTACAACACGATGCATCAACCAATGGCTTGATACGCCATATTCACCAACTGCGGCAACAACGGAACGCCCTGCCATGATCGACTTATTCCCTTTGCAAGATGACATTCAACACAGTGCACAGGCATTAGCACAGCAACTGCTACAACGAGGAGAGACGGTAGCAACAGCAGAGTCATGTACCGGTGGTCTGATTGCCGCAACATTGACCGAGATAGCCGGTAGTTCTGCGTGGTTTGGTTGGGGCGTGGTCAGTTATGCCAATGAAGCCAAGCAGCAGTTATTACAGGTTAATGCTCACACTCTCGCTACCGATGGTGCCGTCAGTCAAGCAGTGGTTGAACAAATGGCCATAGGCGTGCGCCAGCTTAGCGGTGCAAATTGGAGCATCGCTGTGTCGGGAATTGCTGGGCCTAGCGGTGATTCGGTAGATAAGCCAGTGGGTACGGTATGGATTGCTGTGGCAGGTGCACAAGGTTGCACCAGCCGTTGTCATCTCTTTACCGGAGACCGACAACATATTCGTGCCCACACGGTATTGATGGCTTTACAACAACTACAACTCGCATTGACTGTGTCAGACAACCAATAGTGTTTTCATAACCCCTTATTTTTAGGTGGCGCTAATATGTCTTTTTGGGCGAAATGGTCGCGCCAAGCGACTGCTGATGCTGCAGGGAGTGGCAGCAACGATGTGATTCTGACCTTACAACTGAATGGCAATGCCCTCAGCAGTCAAGCCTTGAGCCCGTGGGGCGACCTACAACAGCTCAGTTTGGTATTGGCTTTTGTCTCGCCGCACCTGAATATGCAGCAGGTAGGACAACAGCTACGCCAATTATTACCGCCCCAAGTTAAATTAGGCTTAATTAGTACCGCCGGTGAGTTGTGCCAATCGGCACAGACTGCCGCCGGACAAAGCTGCTCGCCTTATTTAGCAACGCCACAACAAGGCTGGCATCATATCGTGCTAGCGGGGTTTTCACGGCAGATTTTCAGTCAGGTTGATCTGCACTGGGTTCCCTTGCCGAGTGAAGATATTCGACGCGGCACCCCACAATTAAGCCGCGAACAACGCTTACAACAGTTAGAAAATCACCTCGGACGTTTACGTCTCAGTTTTACTGTCGATAGCCGCGACACCTTAGCCTTGACCTTTTTTGACGGTTTGGCGGGTGCCGAAAACTTGTTTATGGAAGCGCTTTATCACACCGAACGTTTTCCATGCTTATTTATCGGTGGTTCGGCAGGGGGCTTGCTCGACTTCAAACACACTTGGTTATCGGATGGAGAAAAAGTTCTCGAAAACCATGCCTTGATGGTGCTCTGCAAAACAGCACCGGATATTCGTTTTGGGGTTTTCAAGAGCCAAAACTTCACGCCCACCACCACACGCTACATTGTGGCCGATGCTGATCCACTCCGCCGCACCGTCAGCCGAGTGTTTAACCCACAACAGCAACAGCTTCATGCTTTTATCGATGTCTTATGCCAAGACTTGCGCACTACGCCTGAACAATTAGCAAAACAATTTGAACAACATGCTTTTGCAATTGAACTAGGCAAAGAACACTATATTCGCTCAGTGGCACAGGTTAATGTAGAAAAGCAAGAAATTGCTTTTTATTGTGATATTGAACCAGGCGATCAACTTTTGTTGATGAAAACCACCGACTTTATTCGTCAAACACAAGAAGATTATCAACGCTATGCCCAAGGTAAGCCAAAACCAATTGGGGCTATTTTTAATGATTGTGTGTTAAGACGTTTATTTAATCAAAACCAGCTAAATCAGTTAACCGTTTTTAAGGATATTCCTATCGCCGGCTTCACGACATTTGGTGAATTGCTGGGGATTAATATCAATCAAACCCTCTCTTCGGTATTTTTCTATCGCGTGGCACAAGGTGAATCTTTTCATGATGCGATGATGGACCACTTTACCGTCCGATATGCCAATTTCCAAAACTATTTCACACAGAGGCAGTTAAAGCGCTTACAAATGGTAGATACCATTCGCCAAAGCGTGATTCAACAACTCGATCAATTCCGGATTTTGAGCACCGAAGCCCAAGCATGTTTGCCTGCAATGCAGAATTATCTACAAGAATCGGGTAGTTTATTAAATCAGCTTAATCAAGATATTTGCCAATACAGTAGCGAAATTGAACACAGTGTCAGCGAAGCCAACCAACTGTCAGAGCGGATGCAAACTTTAGTATCAGGAGCAGCAAAAATTGAGGAAATTTTGACTCAGATTGCCCGCATTGCCGAACAGACTAATTTATTGGCCTTGAATGCGGCAATTGAAGCCGCTCGTGCAGGGGAGGCAGGGCGCGGTTTCGCTGTGGTGGCAGATGAGGTGCGCAAATTAGCAGGCAACACCCAATCGAATTTAACCTCGACCCAACAATCAGTGCAGGCGGTGTTAAGTGGAATTGATGGTCTCAAACTGGCATTAGCTGAGACCACCTCACATATTGCTAACATGGCAGCGGGTAGCCGCCATGTATCTGGTCAAGTTTCGGCACTGGCCACACGCGCCACCACCGAATCGGGTCTGCTGGCGGAGCAAATCCGCCAAATCCACGAGCATTCGCTGATGTTAGAGGGCATTGACCATGCGCTGCGCCAGTTAGAGGCCTTACAGCTTTAACGTGGTGAGCGGTGGAATGTCACCGGTTGCAGCGGAATCACCGACGGTGGGGGTGATTTGAAAATATGACTTTTCATCTTGCCCATCACATGCATTTCACAGGGGCGACATTCAAATTTGAGGGTGTAGGTGTCGTTCCCCGATTTCAAAATCATCGGATCGGCACGCACTTGCCCCATTACCCCCTGCACCCCTTTGGCTTGTTTGGGACAGAGATGGTAAGCAAACCGTAGGCAGTGTTTGGTAATCATTAAACTGACTTCGCCGGGTTCTTCGTGTGCTTCATAAGCCGCAGCAATCAGCTCCACCCCATGCCTACGATAAAAGGCCCGTGCTTTCTCGTTATACACATTGGCTAAGAATGACAGCGACGTTTCTGGATAAGGAAACGGTGGTTCAGTCGGTGGTGTTAGCGCTGGGCGTTGCCATGCTGCCAGACGAGCTGTCACCAGTGCCTCGATGGCTTGCCGCCGCAGTTTATTCAGCTGTGAGCTGGGGATAAACCATAGTTCAGAGGTAGCGAGGGTCAGCTGTTCGAGATGAAAGAGCGTATTACCAAAACGAGATAAAGCGTCTTCAAGGTTTTGGCGTGCTTTATCAGCCTGCTGCGCGGGGACTTTGTCACATATCAAATTGGCCGTAACTGTTACACCATCTTCATCTTGCAACGACAAAACCACCCCATCCGCACTGTCTTGTAAACAGGCCTGCACAGCAATGGTGCGCTGTGCTGATGACTTAGTCAGTGCCATTTCCCAAGCATGGTCACGATTACGCGACAGCAAAGTCCCCACTTTTAAGCCACGTAGCCGTGAAACCTGTTCGTTGGGCCAGATACGCCAAATTTGCCCGTCCTCACCAGCGCGCTGCCACTTGGCTTGATTGGCTTGCACCCCGACTACTTCACGCTTAAAGGTGTAATTTAACCCATCGCCATTTGACAGTGTTTCTTGGGTTTCAACTTCTATCCAGTCCTGTCCCACCGCCACCACATGACCTAATGGCAAACCGACATATTTCGGCGAATCAAATGCCCCAATATCGATTTTTCGCGCAGTGGCAAAATAATCGGTGCTACCGCGATGAAAGGTTTTATCAGGGTTCGGGGTAAATAAAATCTCGGTGTGCCCACTCGAAGCACGCGACCATTCTGGATGACGCTCTAAAATTTGATCTAATTGTTGACGATAATGGGCCGTAATATTTTTTACATACGCCATTTCTTTATAACGGCCTTCAATTTTAAACGAGCGTATTCCAGCCAATAATAAAGCCTCAAGATTGGCTGTTTGATTATTATCTTTCATCGATAACAAATGTTTTTCAAACGCTACCACGCCGCCGTTTTCATCCGTTAAGGTATAGGGCAAACGACAGGCTTGTGAACAATCACCTCGATTGGCGCTGCGTCCAGTTTGGGCATGACTGATATTGCATTGCCCAGAAAATGCCACACATAGGGCGCCATGAATAAAATATTCTAGGGTAATTGGTTCTGGTAATGCCTGTCGTATTTTGGCGACTTCTTGGATACTCAGTTCGCGGGCTAATACCAATTGGCTAAAACCACTGTGCGCCAAAAAACGGGCTTTTTCTGGATGGCGAATATCACATTGGGTGGAGGCATGCAGCTGAATTGGCGGTAAATCAAGTTCGAGTAGACCCATATCTTGCACAATCAGCGCATCGACACCCGCTTCGTAACATTGATAAATCAAGTGACGGGCGGCTTCGAGCTCAGAATCATGCAAAATCGTGTTCAGCGTGACAAAAATTCGGGCATGATACTGATGGGCAAAACGACATAAGGCAGCGATATCTTCGATTGAGTTCGCCGCATGTTCACGAGCACCAAAACTCGGCCCACCGATATAGACTGCATCCGCACCATGCAAAATTGCTTCACGACCAATGTCGGCGGTTTTTGCCGGTGCAAGCAATTCGATTTGATGGGGTAACAAACTCATAAAAATCACTTTCTTGAAAAAATCATGGCCATCTTTAGCCACACCTCTCACCACCAAGAGGGCTAGCGATAGCAGAAATAGCGCAACAAAAACTCAATTATAGGGGGTTATTTTAGTATCGACTATGGAATCGATTTTCTTATGTCATTAAAAATTTTAAAATAAGCAAAAATCATTTGTTTCGGCTTATTGATGCAAAAACTACATTTAGTTTTTATGGTATGATGATCAGCTTTATCAGAACAATTAAATTTATTAACATTAAATGACGCCATAAGCATAAAACTTGTGTTGGCGCAGATACAATAAAGCCAATGATGGCTACACTTCACACGAGGCCGGCAACTTATTTTAAACCACGTGGATAGCGTGTTACAGAAAGGAGTATCGAGAGACTCAGTGTTCATCCACACGAGACTATCCCCTTGTTGGCATCATTATTGCGAACAAGCTCTCTCGCACAAACCCATGAAAACCATCTTTATCGTTGATGACTCCCCCACCATTCTTCTCAGCGTTTCAGCCATTTTAACTAAGGCTGGCTACACAGTAGAAAAAGCCTCTAATGGCCAAGATGCGCTGACCCGTTTTCGTGGTGGTATTAAGGCCGATTTGCTGATTACTGACTTAAATATGCCGGGGATGAATGGATTAGAACTGATTAAAGAAGTGCGGCAACTGCCAAATTATCGTTTTATGCCCATTCTGTTCTTAACCACTGAGTCACAACAAGCTCGGCGTGCCGAAGCCCGTGCAGCCGGCGCCTCAGGTTGGTTGGTAAAACCGGCTTCTGCCGACGACTTACTCAACACCATTAAATTGGTTTTACGGTGACATTGCTATGAGCCTCCCATCCTCAAATACTTCCGCTTCCTCCGAAACGATTTCTTTCCAAGGACGCAGCACTGCTTTGGCAGTGGTGACCGCGTTAGTATGCGGTTTGGGGGTGTATCTTCTATATGAACCATTCCACGAGCAATTTTTACCTGCCGTGGGCCTCAGTACATGCCTCGGCGACGCCATCGGATCGGTCATGTTGGTGTTTGTTGGCTATGGTGTCAGACGCTTGGTCTCGCTCTTGTTGTTCCGTGACACCATGCTCGGTCTAGAGCATGTCAAAAAACAAGTAGAAGAAGAAAATGCCCAAGTCCATCAATGGATGGGGCTAATTGCCGAGCAGCTGTCTAATGTTCCTAAATACAATTCCGTCCTACGACAACAGCTCAATACGGTCATTCAAGAAACTGAAAACGCCGCTTACTCCATCACCGAGCGACTACAGACGATTGATCAAGTGGTTACCCACCTGCAACAATTCGTCAACGAAAGCGCCGCTCGTTCAAACCGGTTGGCAGAAGAATCGGAAGATGAAATTGCCGTCAATCAGCGTTTAATTGCCAATATGGATGACTATATCCAACAACGTCTTGATTTTACTCGTGAAGAACAAACACGAATCAAAGTAGCTGTCGATCAGGCGCGGTCGTTAGAAGAATTGGTCAATCTGATTCGTGGCATTGCCAGCCAAACCAATCTATTAGCTTTAAATGCGGCAATTGAGGCGGCGCGGGCAGGTGAGGCTGGGCGCGGCTTTGCGGTGGTCGCCGATGAAGTGCGTAAGCTTTCTGCAGAAAGTGAACAAGCAGTATTGCGGATTAACGAAGGCATTCAAGCAGTTGCTACCACAATTGAGGAACAATTCAACTCTAAATTGATTGCTACCAACATTGAAGGCGAACGCACTACCTTACAAAGCTTTTCTCATCAATTGAATGAACTGAACACTGATTATGCAAACTTGTTGCAATCTCAAAATGAGATGATACGCACCATTCGCGAAAGCAGTGACACCCTTGCCAATATGTTTATGGATGCATTGGCAAATATTCAGTTCCAAGATGTTTCACGCCAGATGATTGAGCATGTGATGAGCGCACTGGAAAAACTCGACCAACACGCGCTTGATTTACAACAACGCCTCGCACGTGGCGCACCGCTTCAAGCGGCTGATTTGCCACAACTGCAAGCGACTTTAGAAGCCGTGTATGGCAGTTATGTGATGCAGCAACAACGAGATACCCACCAACGAGCCCTCAACCAACCTTCGTCTGGCAATGCCAATCGTAGCAGCGGGGGCAGTAAAGTGGAGTTGTTTTAGTGAGCCAATATGATGTTTAAGCCAGCACAAGACCTGACCATCTACCATGTTGCAGCGTTAAAACAACAGTTGGAACAGTATTTGGCACAATCACCGAGCGATATGATTTTAGACGTGTCCGCCGTACAAGATATGGACAGCGCTGGCTTACAATTTTTGTTGTTAACACAACAAGAGGCAGGGCGGCGGCAGTTAAAGCATGCACTCCATCAACCCACCGTCGCCATCAAGCAACAACTGGCCTTCTTGCGACTCACACCGGTGTTTACGTTCGAGGAATAAGATAGCTCATGGATGAATTATTGGCCGTTTTTGTGCAAGAAAGCCGTGAGCAGCTGCAAGCACTCGAAGCGGGTTTGATTGCACTTGATCGAGGTGAGCATGACCCAGACACCCTAAACGGTGTTTTTCGTGCTGCCCACACCATCAAAGGCGGTGCAGGGGTGGTGGAATGTGACTTTATTGTCGAATTTACCCATGTCGTTGAAAACACCTTAGACGCGCTCCGCAATGGCAGCCGCGAACTCTCCCCACCCTTAATTGCGGCCTTGTTGCAATGTAGCGATCATCTGTCAGATTTACTCGACTTACTCGAACAGAGCGCCACCCCCGATGCCGAGTGCTTGGCACGCGGCCAACAGCGCCTAGCCAACCTAGGCAACCCCACCACTCCCACGCCAACACCTACTGCTGCCGCAACGCCGCCAGTGGCCGCCAATAGCGACCGACATTGGCATATCTCGGTGCGCTTTGGCTTGGATACCCTGCGCCACGGTATGGATCCTGTTTCTTTTCTGCATTATTTAGAGGAAATGGGCGAGATTGTTGGCTTGGCAACGATTTATGACCAATTACCAGCCTTAGCTGAGTACGACCCAGAGGGCTGTTATCTTGGTTTTGAAATTGATTACGCCAGCACAGCCGACAAGGCCAGCATTGAGCGGGTATTTGATTTTGTGCGGGATGATTGCTTACTCCACATCATCCCCCCCGATAGCAAAGTCGATGACTTTATTCATCTGATTGAACAATTACCAGAAACACCACCGCGTATCGGGGAAATTTTGGTTCAGGTCGGCGCGCTGACCGAAAAAGAGCTACAACAAGCTCTGCATACCCAATCACAGCTTCCACATGACGATGACCACCCTGCCCCCAAGGTTGGGGAAATTTTGGTTGAACATCATCATGTGCCCCCACAGCTGGTCGAAGCTGCTGCGGGCAAACAAGGGAAACTGCAAGCCGGACAAAACCATACCTTACGCATTCAGGCGGATAAGCTGGATAAGCTGATTGATTTAGTCGGCGAGTTGGTGATTGCCGGCGCCAGCGCACGTTTACTGGCGCGTGAAATCGGCCAAACACGACTCAGCCGCGTGACACAAATTATGTCGCGTTTGGTGGAAGAAATTCGCGATTCGGCGCTTGAGTTACGTATGGTGCAAATTGGCGAAACCTTTAATCGTTTCCACCGTGTGGTGCGTGATTTATCACATGAACTCAATAAAGAAGTGGAATTAAACATCTCGGGGGCAGAAACCGAGCTTGATAAAAGTGTGGTCGAAAAAATCAGCGATCCGCTGATGCACTTGGTCCGCAATGCCATTGACCACGGCATTGAATCACCAGAACAACGCCTTGCCGCAGGGAAACCCGCACGCGGCAAAATTGGTTTTAATGCCTATCACGATTCCGGTTCAATCGTCATTGAAGTGCGAGATGATGGTGCCGGTGTCAACCGACAAAAAGTCTTAAAACGTGCCATTGAGCGAGGGTTGGTCTCCGCCAATCAAAGCCTGTCAGATACCGAGATTCTCAACTTATTGTTAGAGCCTGGTTTTTCGACTGCCGATAAGGTGTCGAATGTCTCCGGACGCGGTGTCGGTATGGATGTGGTAAAACGTAACATCCAATCCTTGCGTGGTCGGATTGATATGGAAAGCGTTGAGGGACAGGGTTCACGGTTTATGATTCGTTTGCCGTTAACCTTAGCCATCATCGACGGTTTTCATGTGGCAATTGCGGCCAGCACCTATATTTTGCCGTTGGATTCTGTGGTGCGCTGTTTGGAATTCAAAGACGCGGCCAGCGATCGCGACTATCTCGACTTTGGTGGTGAAGCCTTGCCCTTTGTTCGTTTACGCGATTTATTCCGTATTGATGCCCCAATGCCGCCACGCCAAAATGTGATTGTGGTGCAATATGCTGGACAAAAAGCAGGCTTAGTGGTCGATCAATTATTGGGTGAATCACAAACCGTCATTAAACCCCTCTCGTCAATGTTTCAGCACATGCGCGGTATTGGGGGTGCCACTATTCTCGGCAGTGGTGAAGTTGCTTTGATTTTAGATGTACAAGCCTTGGTGCAATTGGCCGCCACACGCGAAACCGACAGTTTGTCAGTCCAGCGTGAGCCTGCAGTCAATCAACCGGCCTAATTCACAGGAGAGTCATGTTGAGTAATTTAAAAATTGGTGGCCGACTGGGCTTGGGCTTTGGTCTAGTCATTGTCCTACTGTTAATTGTCGCCGGCCTTGCGCTATTGCGTCTGCAAACACTGGGCAATGCAATGGATACGGTTGTTAACGACCGTTTTGTCAAAACACAACGGATGAATCTGGTAGAAAGTCAGATGAACGTGGTCATTCGTGCCACCCGTAATTTGCTGTTGGACAACTCCCCAGCTGCGATTGAAAAAGAAAAAGAGCGCATTGCCGAAGGCGGGCGGATTATCGGGGGTGAATTACAAGCCCTTGAACAAACTATTAACTTACCCAAAGGCCGTGAACTGCTCAGTAATGTGATGGCAAAACGGGTGGATTACCTCGACTCACAAGTCCGCTATATGAAAGTCATCGGCATTGACCGAGAGCAGGCGTTGCAAATCAATAACCAAGAGCTACGTCCTAAGCTCAATGCCTATATCGCCGCCATGCGCGCTTTAGCCGACTATCAAGTCGAATTGGCGAAAGAACATGGCGCGCAGGCTATTGCCTTGGTTGAACAAACTCGCTTGATCTTGATTGCGTTAGTAGTGACGGCACTGTTGCTATCAGGTTTGATTGCATGGTTGATTACGCGCAGCATCACCCAACCGACAGCGAAACTGTTGGAGCTGGCACAAGATATGTCAGCAGGTAATTTCTCTCGCGAGGTGGATACCAGTCGCAAAGATGAGATTGGCACTTTGGCACAAGCTTTTGCTGCGTTACGACAGTCGATCAACAATATGAAAGAAGACGCGATGTTGCTATCGCGGGCAGCGGTGGAAGGTAAACTCAGCACACGCGCTGATGCTAACCGTCACCAAGGCGACTACCGCCGCATTGTCGAAGGCGTAAACGCCACCCTCGATGCAGTGATTGGGCCACTCAATGTCGCTGCCAATTATGTTGATCGTATCGCACAAGGTTCGATTCCGCCGAAAATCACCGACAACTACAACGGTGATTTCAACGTGATCAAACAAAATCTGAATACCTGTATTGATGCGGTGAATCTGCTGATTGCCGATGCGGCAACCCTGTCGCGTGCCGCTGTTGAAGGCAAGCTCAACACACGCGCTGATGCCAACCGCCATCAAGGCGACTACCGCCGCATTGTCGAAGGCGTGAATGCCACCCTCGATGCAGTGATTGGGCCACTCAACGTGGCCGCAGACTATGTCGACCGCATCGCCAAAGGCGCGATTCCACCGAAAATCAGCGATAACTACAACGGTGACTTTAACGTCATTAAACAAAATCTGAATCAGTGTATTGATGCGGTCAATCTACTCATCACCGACGCTGCCATGCTGTCGCGGGCGGCGGTTGAAGGGAAGCTCAGCACACGCGCCGATGCCAACCGTCATCAAGGGGATTACCGCCGCATTATCGAAGGCGTGAATGCCACCCTCGATGCGGTGATTGGGCCACTCAATATCGCTGCTGACTATGTCGACCGCATCGCCAAAGGGGCCATCCCACCAAAAATCACCGACAGCTATAACGGTGATTTCAATGTGATTAAACAAAACCTGAACACTTGTATTGATGCGGTCAATTTGTTGATTGCTGACGCCAATATGTTGTCTCAAGCAGCAGTAGATGGGCGAATTGAAACCCGCGCTGAAGCCATCCGCCATCAAGGGGATTACCGCAAAATTGTCGAAGGCGTGAACGCTACCCTCGATGCTATCGTGGTGCCGTTGAATGAAGTCATGCAGTTGCTCTCAGCCGTGGAAAAAGGCGATATGACTGTCCGCGTTACCGGCGACTATCGTGGTACCTTCGCTCGACTGAAAGACATCAGCAACAACACAGTCACCCAACTGGCACAAACCATTACCCAAGTGACGCTAACCGCCGATCAAGTGTCGAATGCCGCTTCGCAAGTGAGCGCGACGGCACAATCGTTGTCGCAAAGCTCTAGCGAACAAGCCGCCAGCGTAGAAGAAACCACGTCGTCTATCGAGCAGATGACCGCTTCGATTAACCAAAATACCGAAAATGCCAAGGTCACCGACGGCATGGCGGCAAAAGCAGCAAAAGAAGCCAATGAAGGCGGCAGTGCGGTGCGCGAAACGGTAGAGGCCATGAAACAGATTGCCGATAAAATTGGCATCATCGATGAAATCGCCTATCAAACCAATCTGTTAGCCCTGAATGCCGCTATCGAAGCCGCCCGTGCTGGTGAACATGGTAAGGGTTTTGCGGTGGTTGCCGCAGAAGTCCGAACCTTGGCCGAGCGCAGTCAAGTGGCAGCACAAGAAATTGGTCAATTGGCTGGTTCTAGCGTCAAATTGGCAGAAAAAGCCGGTGCGTTGTTGGACGAAATCGTGCCTTCGATTCGTAAAACCTCTGATTTGGTACAAGAAATCGCTTCGGCGTCGGAAGAACAATCGACAGGGGTTTCTCAAATCAATTCGGCGATGGAGCAGCTTAATCAGGCAACCCAACAAAATGCGTCGGCGTCGGAACAGCTCGCAGCCACCGCAGAAGAGATGGGGTCACAAGCAGGTCAGCTGCAACAGATGATGCAGTTCTTCCGCTTGGCGGATAATAGTTTTAGCCGCAACGCCAATTTTGCAATGCCAAGCCCCAGCCCAACGCTGAACAATAGCCGCCCTGCCGTGATCCGCCGTCCTGCCAGCCTTGGTGCACTGCCACCACCGTTGGAACAAGGGCCCGATGAAGCGGATTTTGTTCGTTTTTAATCAGGAGCAAGCATGGCTAAAACCGCCTCTTCCAGTACCCCGGCGGCTTCCAGCGCCAGCAGCCAATATCTGCTGTTCCTGTTAGGGGGTGAGCCATTTGGCATCGACATCGCGCATGTCAAAGAGATTATTGAATACGGCCAACTGACCGAGATTCCGATGACCCCTGATTTTATCCGTGGGGTCATCAATCTGCGAGGCAGTGTAGTACCAGTCATTGATTTGGCAGCGCGCTTTGGCCGCCCTCCGGCAAAAATTGTACGGCATACGTGTATCGTGATTGTCGAAGTCAGCCACGGCGAGGGCGAACGGCAAGATATCGGCGTGGTGGTGGACAGTGTCAGCGAAGTACGCGAAATCACCACCGACGATATCGAGTCCGCGCCCACCTTCGGTACCCGCATTCGCACCGACTTTATTGCGGGGATGGCCAGAATCAGTCAACGCTTTGTGATTTTGTTGAATGCTGACCGTGTGTTATCCACAGATGAAATCGCTGAACTCGCCGCGCTGTCGGTCAAAGATGAGGCAAATTAAACGTCTTGATGGATAACGGCACTTACACCCTCTCGGATCATGAGTTCACCCTGTTTCAACGCCTATTACAGACGTTAGCAGGGGTTTATCTGCCTCCGGGAAAACAAAGCCTTTTGCTCAGCCGCCTTAGCCGGCGGCTGTTGCATTATCAGCTACCTTCTTTTAGTGCCTACTACCGTTTGGTCACCGATCCACAACATCGGACTGAACTACAACACATGGTGGATTTACTCACCACCCACGAAACTTATTTCTTTCGTGAACCCGCCCACTTTGATTTTTTGCGCGATTATTTCCAACACAGCGCCCCACAACAGTTGTTTCGGGTATGGAGTGCGGCCTGTTCAAGTGGCGAGGAGGTGTATAGCATCGCCATGACCTTGGCCGATTGCCGACCACATGGACAATGGGAAGTGGTTGGTAGTGATATCAGTGTCAAAGAAATAGAAAAAGCACGGCGCGGTCATTATCAAATGGAAAGAATCGACGGCATTCCAAACGGTTATCTACAGCGTTTTTGCCTCAAAGGGGTTCGCCAACAAAGCGGCAGTTTTCTGATACAAGCGGCTTTGCGTAAACGAACACAATTCCGTCAAATCAATTTACTCACCCCATTACCCAACGATCTTGGCTTATTTGACCTGATCTTTTTACGCAATGTGATGATCTACTTTGAAACTGCCACTAAACAAAAAGTCATCGATCAACTGACGCGAACCCTTCAGCCCGGTGGTTATTTAGTGATTGGCCATTCGGAAACCCTCAATGGTTTACAACATTCGCTAGAAGCAGTCCGTCCCACCTTATATCGCAGACCTTTACGTGCCTGACTTCTTTCGCGCTACGCCCTCCACACAATCCGTGAATGATATTTTTCTGCGCCCGGGTGAGTTTTATTTCGGCCAAGGGCATATCCGCTTGCGTACCCTGTTAGGGTCTTGTATCGCTATCGTGTTATGGGTTCCTAAACTCAATTTGGGGGGCATGTGTCACTTTATGCTGCCACAACGCCGCCACGGTATTGCTGCGCCAGCGCCCGATGGTCGTTATGCCGACGAAGCCATGCAATTATTCGACCAAGCCCTTTTGCAATACGGTGTTTCTGCGCAACAATGCCAAGCTAAACTGTTCGGCGGTGGGCGCATGTTTGGAGAACACATTGCGACCCTCGATATTGGTGAACGTAATTTAACCGCTGCCTACCATTTATTAGCTCAACGCCGCATCCCTGTCGTGGCGGAACATGTCGGTGGTTATGGCCATCGGCGGATTGTGTTTGATATTTGGAGCGGTGATGTGTGGGTGAGTTTTCAGGAGGGCATTGCTTGAGTCAAATCGCAGTATTGATTGTGGACGATTCTGCTGTGGTGCGGCAGGTTACCCGAAAAATCCTTGAAACCGATGCCTCGATTGAAGTGATCGGCGTTGCAGCCGACCCTATTTTTGCCCGACAAAAGATGGGGCAACGGTGGCCGGATGTCATTATCCTCGATATTGAGATGCCACGCATGGATGGTCTGACCTTTCTGCGGCAGATTATGAGCGAACGCCCGACACCCGTTTTAATCTGTTCTTCTCTGGCAGACCACGGTGGGGAGACAGCGATGGCGGCGTTAGCAGCAGGGGCCGTTCATATCCTGACTAAACCACAGGCAGGGGTAAAAGATTTTTTAGAAGGCAAACAGCATGATTTAATTAACGCGGTAAAAGCGGCAGCGAAAGCCAAAGTCAAAGCAGGGGTCAAACTCCCGCCCCCCGTACCCGCACAAAAATTAAATGCTGATGCGGTGTTGCCAGCAGGGAAACCAACAGCGATGGCCAAAACCACCGAGCGTGTGGTGGCGATTGGCACATCAACCGGCGGCACCCAAGCACTGGAAGCCATTTTGACCGCCTTGCCTGATATTTGCCCCGGCATTGTGATTGTGCAGCACATGCCAGAAAAATTTACCGCGCTGTTTGCACAGCGACTGAATGGTTTATGCAATATCGAAGTCAGAGAGGCACAAGACGGTGATCGGGTGTTACCGGGACGGGCTTTGATCGCGCCAGGTGGCAAACATTTATTATTAGAGCGCAGTGGCGCGCAATATCATGTCAAAGTGGTCAACGGCCCCTTGGTCAATCGCCACCGGCCATCGGTGGATGTTTTGTTTCGTTCGGTAGCGCGCAGCGCTGGAAAAAATGCCTTGGGGATTATTATGACCGGCATGGGTGATGATGGGGCGCGAGGTTTAAAAGAAATGCGCGACGCCGGTGCCCATACTGTGGCACAAGATGAGGCCAGCTGTGTGGTGTTTGGGATGCCAAAAGAAGCCATCCGCCTTGGTGCGGCACAAGAAGTGATGCCTTTACAGCATATTCCACAAAAAATCCTCAGCGAATTTACCCTCTAATTTTTCGTTTTTTCTCTTAGAACAGTTGAGCCGAGATGCTCACTGTTCTTTTTTTTTCTGTGTGATGTATGGATATTTTTGTTGAAATCATTTTAAAAGCCGGTCGTTCAGCGATTGAGCTGTCTTTGTTTGTATTGTTGCCTGTCATGGTGGTGATGTTAGCCATCATGCGGTTATTAGAAGCGAAAGGGATTTTAGATTGGCTGGTGGCAAAGCTATCACCGTTCCTCAAACCCTTTGGGTTGACTGGCTTAGGCGTGTTTGCCGCCTTACAAGTCAACTTTGTCAGTTTTGCCGCGCCGGTCGCGACATTAACCATGATGGAGCAGCGTGGGGTATCAAGTCGGCATCTGGCAGCAACCTTGGCGATGGTCATGGCAATGGCACAGGCCAACGCTTCATTTCCCCTTGCCGCATTGGGACTTCACCTCGGTCAGGTGTTGCTGTTTTCGATTGTGGGCGGATTAGTAGCGGCCGCCATGGCCTACCATGTTTTCGGGCGGGGATTAGACAACCAAGAACAGCGCATCGACGAAACCTTAGCTCATCCCGTAGCAGAAAACGCCAAAGGCGTCCTAAACGTGATTAACCGCGCCGGTGCCGAGGCTTTCAAAATTGCCATTGGCGCCATTCCAATGTTGGTGTTGTCGTTGGTGGTGGTAAAAAGTCTGGCCGCTGCCGGTGCAGTAGATCGCCTAACGTGGGTGTTAAGTCCACTGCTATTAGCTGCCAACATTGATCCTGCGTTGATCTTGCCTTCGCTCACCAAATACTTGGCAGGTGGCAACGCCATGTTGAGCGTGATGGACACCCTTCGTCGCACTGAACAGGTCAGTGCCGAGGTATTAAATCTGGCAGCAGGCTGGTTAATTCACCCGCTCGATATTCCAGGGATTGCAGTATTGATTTCTGCTGGCCCACGAGTCGCTGCCATCTGGAAACCAGCGGCATTAGGCGCAGCGGTTGGCATTGCTTGCCGCACGCTGGCCCATGCCTATCTTGGTGGCTGACCTCATGTCGAGGCCAGCCAATCCATGATTTAGGCTTGTGGTACAGGGGTGCGAATCAGGTGGTCAAAGGCGCTCAGACTGGCTTTGGCCCCTTCACCCATCGCAATAATAATTTGCTTGTACGGCACAGTGGTGGCATCACCAGCGGCAAACACCCCAGCCAAAGAAGTCTGTCCACGCTCATCAATCATAATTTCACCACGCGAGGACAATTCAACACGACCTTTCAACCAATCGGTATTGGGCAACAGACCGATTTGGACAAAAATCCCTTCCAACTCGACATGACGTGCTTCACCAGAACGGCGGTCGGTGTAGTCCAAACCATTCACTTTCTGACCATCACCCGTTACGGCAGTGGTTTGCGCCTCGGTGATAATGGTCACGTTTGGCAAGCTGCGCAGTTTGGCCTGTAACACCGCATCAGCACGCAAAGCTTCGCCATATTCCAACAATGTAACATGCGCTACGATACCGGCTAAATCGATAGCGGCTTCCACACCTGAGTTACCGCCACCGATCACTGCCACTCGTTTCCCTTTGAACAGCGGACCATCGCAATGTGGGCAGTACGCCACGCCTTTGGTGCGGTATTCCGCTTCCCCTGGCACATTCATTTCACGCCAACGGGCACCGGTAGCAATAATCACGCTACGGCTTTTCAGCGTCGCACCGCTAGCTAAACGGACGGTGCGATAACCGTGTTCACCATCGGCTTCAATCGCTTCGGCACGCTGCAAGTTGATGATATCCACATCATAATCACGGACGTGTTGTTCTAAGGCTGCGGCTAGTTTTGGCCCTTCGGTTTCTTTCACCGAGATGAAGTTCTCAATTCCCAAGGTATCCAACACCTGACCGCCAAAACGTTCGGCGACAACCCCAGTACGAATCCCTTTACGAGCAGCATAAATTGCTGCTGCGGCACCAGCTGGCCCACCACCCACCACTAACACATCAAACGGTGCTTTTTCATTCAGTTTCGCGGCTTCACGTTCAACCGCGCCGACATCAACCTTCGCCAAAATTTCTTCAATACTCATGCGACCTTGGGCAAATAGCTGGCCGTTCAGGTAGATCGCCGGCACCCCCATGATTTGGCGGTCTTCGACTTCTTGTTGGAACATGCTGCCATCAATCATCACTGCTTGGATGTTGGGGTTTAACACCGACATGGTGTTCACCGCCTGCACTACATCAGGGCAGTTATGGCATGACAAGGAAACAAACACTTCAAAGTGTAGCGGCCCAGGCAAGGCTTTCACTTGCTCAATCACCTCGGCATCCAACTTCGGCGCATAACCACTGACTTGCAGCAAAGCCAACACCAGCGAAGTAAACTCATGCCCCATCGGAATACCAGCAAAGTGTACCCGAGGGACTTGCCCCACTTGGGCAATGGCAAACGAGGGTTTGCGGGCATTGTCGCCATCTTCACGCACGCTCACTTTCGGCGACAGCGCGGCAACATCATGCAACAAGCTACGCAATTCAGCGGCTTTGGCGCTGTCATCAAAGCTGGCAACCAATTCAATAGGGTTGACCAAGCGTTCCAATAGGGTTGACCAAGCGTTCAAGGTAGGCTTTGAGTTGGGTTTGAATGTTGCTATCGAGCATCGTTGTCTCCTAAGGGTCGGGGGATGGCGGCGGCAGCGAAATCACCGCTCCGAGTTACGCCAAGGATTACACATAAATAAGCATTCTTTTTTGATAAAAATGCTGGTTTATGTGGCAAATAGCATGAAGTTTTTTACTTAACAA
>NZ_ATVC01000024.1 GCF_000420525.1 Aquaspirillum serpens DSM 68 | reverse complement strand
AACGCAAGCCACCGGCAGGGCTGATTGTGCATACCGACCGTGGCAGCCAATACGCCAGCGCAGCCCATCAGGCTTTGCTGCAACAGCACGGGTTACGACTGAGCATGAGCCGCAAGGGCAATTGTTGGGACAACGCCGTCATGGAGCGATTCTTCCTCAATCTGAAGATGGAACGCGTCTGGCAACGCGACTACGCCAACCACAACGAGGCTATCCGCGATATCGCTGATTACATCGTGACGTTCTACAACAACCTGCGATTGCATTCAACTCTGGGTTATTTGCCCCCAGCTGTCTACGAACAGAATATGGCAAACACACAACCTATCTCTCTGTCCGAAAAAATTTGACCGTTACAGCGCTGATTTTCTTGGTATTGGGTACGCTATTTATGGGTATCGCCACCCCAACCGAAGGTGGTGCAATGGGGGCGGTCGGTGCGTTAGTGCTGGCGGCCTTAAAACGGCGGTTAAATTTCAAATTGCTGTGGGAAGGGATGAAACAAACCACTCACCTCACCAGCTTTGTGATTTTTATTCTGATCGGTTCCACAATTTTTGCCCTGACTTTCCGCGCTGTGGATGGTGATTTATGGGTTGAACATTTAATGACCTCGATTCCCGGCGGTATCTGGGGCTTTTTAATCGTCGTTAACCTAATTGTTTTTGCCCTTGGCTTTTTCATTGATTTCTTTGAAATTGCCTTTATTTTGCTGCCGCTGTTAGCGCCGGTGGCGGATAAATTAGGGATTGATTTGGTGTGGTTTGGTATTTTGATTGCATTAAACATGCAAACCAGTTTCCTCACCCCACCTTTTGGTTTTGCCCTGTTTTATCTTAAATCCGTTGCCCCGCCGAGTGTAACGACACTGAATATTTATCGCGGAGTGATTCCGTTTATTATCATTCAGGTATTTATGATTCAGGTATTTATGGTGGTCATAGCAATGGCTTTCCCTCAAACCGTTACCTTCTTTATGGATGAAAACCACAGCGAGGCTTTCCACGATCCGAATAAGAGCCAATTAAATCAGGAAATCAGTTCGGAGGATGCTTTGAAGTTGTTGGAGCAAGGCGGCAGCCAAGGGGGTGATGATTATGGCAGTGGTGGCAGTGCATGGGATGAGCCAAGCACCGAACCCGAACCAGCAACACCAAATAGCACGAATTAACGCTTTTTGATTTGAAAACCGCCCACAACGGGCGGTTTTTTTATGTGGTTTGCTGGTCGGTGCTTAGCGACATAACGCTTCACATGGCACACCGTCACCATCTTTATCTAGCGAAGGCACACGGCATTGCTGTAACACGGCTTTAGCTTCGGCGCAGTCGCGCATTTCACTGCAGCGTGTTTTACGACAATCGGCAGTCCCGTTGGCTGCTGGTGGGGTTTTGACCAGTGGTGGAATAGCAGGATCTGTTTTGGCCGAGCTATTGGGGACAAACTGTCCACTGCGTTGCTGTTTGCGCCATTCCCATGGGGCTTGAGGATTGGCCTGTTCCCATAGGCCTTTCTTGGCTTGCCGCGCTTGTTCTTGTGCAGCTTGGTAACGTTTGTCGGATGAGTAGTCCTTATACCACCACGCCATGCCTTCTTCTAATAGCTGCAAGTTAATTTCCTTACCCTGTAGCCATACCACACCCACCACACGGCCATAGCGGTCTTTGGTTTCTACCGCGATAGAAACTTGTTTACCAAACACCTTATCTGCCAAAGCTTGTTTGGCTTTGCCACCGTAAGGCATGGCCGATTCGGGAGCGTCAATCTGCCCTAAGCGCACTTTCACTTTTTCACGATTGGCATCGACCAAAGTCAAGGTGTCGCCATCGGCAACAGAAATCACTTTCCCCTCGATCGTTTTTGCAGCCCAACTTGGGTTAGTTAAGGCCAAGGCCAACAGGGGGACTGCCAACCAACGGCATACACTTTGTTTCATTTTACGTCCTTTATTTTTTGTGGCCGTTTCCAATTGCTAAGGGTAATAGCCTTGCTGCGAGCAACGGTAAGGGCATTGGCAGGTGCGGTTTTGCTGATGACCGAGCCAGCACCGATGGTGGCATTTTCTTCCACGACAACAGGTGCAACAAGCATGGTGCCAGACCCAATGAAAGCACCATCGGCGATTCGTGTCGTAAACTTATTTACACCGTCATAATTACAAGTGATGGTTCCTGCCCCGACATTGACGCCTGCACCAATCACCGCATCACCAATATAGCTTAAGTGATTGACCTTGCTGCCTTGCGCAATGTGCGACTTTTTCACTTCAACAAAGTTACCAATATGCACCTGATCGGCCAGCTCCGCCCCAGGACGTAAACGGGCATATGGCCCTAAACGACATGAAGCGCCGACTTGAGCTTGTTGTAGATGACTGAAAGCAGCAACCTCAGTCCCTGCGGCAATCGTGACATCACGTAAGACACAATTTGGCCCAATCGTCACACCATCACCTAACTCAACGACACCTTCAATCACCACATTGATATCAATGAATACATCTTTACCACAACGTAGTTCACCTCGTAGATCAAAGCGGTTTGGATCGGCCAGTTGTACGCCGGCTTCTAACAGAAGATTGGCTTGTTGCCGTTGATAAATACGCTCTAATTCGGCCAGTTGTAATTTACTATTGACCCCTGCAGCTTGCCATGAACTTGGGACGACACAGCCATGTACCGCCACTCCATCAGCGACAGCGAGAGCGATGACATCGGTTAAATAATATTCACCCTGTGCATTGCTATTCGATAAACGCGATAACCAACCAGCTAAATAGCGATTAGGTAGGGCTAAGATGCCAGTATTGATTTCTGTGATAGTTTTTTGTTCAGGTGTGGCATCTTTCTCTTCGACGATGGCACAAATCTGACCGGCGGTATCACGAACGATACGACCATAACCTTGCGGCTGAGCTAGATGATCGGTCAGTAAGCCGACTTGGTCACCAGCAGTGGCTAACAGTTGTTGTAATGTTGCTGCTGAGGTCAACGGAACATCACCATATAACACTAAGGTTGTGCCATCGCTAGGCAGAAAAGGCAAAGCCTGCTGTAGCGCATGACCTGTGCCCAATTGCTCCGCTTGATGTGCCCACTGGATATCTGTTTCTGTACCAAATGCCTGTTGTACTTGTTCTCCGCCATGACCATACACCACCACTAATTGCTGTGGTTGCAAGCTGCGAGCTGTTGTCACCACATGGCTGAGTAAGGAACGACCAGCGAGCGTATGCAGCACCTTAGGTAGGTCTGAACGCATCCGTTTGCCCTGCCCTGCGGCAAGAATCACAATCGAAAGAGAATTCATGCTTAATAATCAGACTAAAAAATAGAGATCTTAAACGAAAAACGGGCTGTTACTGAATCAGTAACAGCCCGTCACACCGTAAATGCTCACTACGGTTAGTGTACCCGCTTGCGCAGATATTCCAGCGCGTGCAGTTCGGCAATGGCCTGTTTCAGCGCAGCACGAGCTTGTGCCACATCTTTATCATCAGAGGCTTTTGCCAATTCTGCTTCAGCCGCTTTCTTGGCTTCAAGCGCACGCTGCTCATCCAGCTCTTCACCGCGAATCGCCGTATCTGCCAGCACGGTAATCGCATTTGGTTGCACTTCCATCATGCCACCAGACACTACCACCAATACTTCCTGTGCCTGACCCGCGACGCGAATGCGCAACGGACCAGGTTTGATACGGGTCAAGAGCGGCACATGACGTGGATAAATACCGATTTCACCCATTTCTGCTGGCGCAACCAAAAACTCGGCTTCACCAGAATAAATTTGGGCTTCGGCACTCACCACTTCCACATGCATCGTACTCATGGGTTAACCCCTCAATTACAGCGACTTGGCTTTTTCGACCGCTTCTTCGATACCGCCCACCATGTAGAACGCTTGTTCTGGCAGGGAATCGTATTCACCGGACAAGATAGCCTTGAAGCCTTTGATGGTCTCTTTCAGGCTCACGTACTTACCTGGCGAACCGGTAAACACTTCAGCCACGAAGAACGGCTGGGACAAGAAACGCTGGATCTTACGCGCACGAGCCACCACCAGTTTGTCTTCTTCAGACAATTCATCCATACCCAAAATCGCGATAATGTCACGCAATTCTTTGTATTTCTGCAGGGTTGCTTGCACACCGCGTGCGACGTTGTAGTGCTCTTCGCCAACCACTAATGGGTCGAGCTGACGAGAGGTGGAGTCCAGTGGATCCACTGCAGGGTAAATACCCAAGGCAGCAATATCACGAGACAACACAACGGTTGCATCCAAGTGGGCGAAAGTGGTTGCTGGGGATGGGTCAGTCAAGTCATCGGCTGGCACATACACGGCTTGGATCGAGGTAATCGAACCCACTTTGGTCGAAGCCACACGCTCTTGGAATTTACCCATTTCTTCTGCCAGTGTAGGTTGATAACCCACAGCAGAAGGCATACGGCCCAACAACGCAGACACTTCGGTACCGGCCAAGGTGTAACGGTAAATGTTGTCCACGAACAACAACACATCACGACCTTCATCACGGAACTTCTCGGCCATGGTCAGGCCGGTCAGTGCCACGCGCAGACGGTTACCCGGCGGCTCGTTCATCTGGCCATAAACCAGTGCCACTTTATCGAGAACGTTCGACTCTTTCATTTCATGATAGAAGTCGTTACCTTCACGAGTCCGCTCACCCACACCGGTAAACACAGAGAAACCACTGTGTTCGGCAGCGATGTTACGGATCAATTCCATCATGTTCACGGTTTTGCCCACACCGGCACCACCGAACAGACCCACTTTACCGCCCTTAGCGAACGGACACAGCAAGTCAATCACCTTAATACCGGTTTCCAGCAATTCGGTGGCGGAGGACAATTCGTCGAACTTAGGTGCAGCACGGTGGATCGGCATGCGTTCTTCGGTGCCGATAGGGCCCAATTCGTCAATTGGGCTCCCCAGCACGTCCATAATGCGACCCAAAGTAGCGGTACCCACGGGCACCGAAATCGGTGTACCGGAGTTTACGACCGGAAGACCACGTTTCAGGCCATCCGAGCTACCCATCGCAATGGCACGAACCACGCCGTCACCAAGCTGCTGTTGTACTTCCATGGTCAGACCGGTGTCCACCACGCGAAGGGCGTCATAGACCTTGGGGATGCTACCGCGCGGGAATTCCACGTCGATAACCGCACCAATGATCTGTACGATTTTGCCTTGGCTCATTATCGGTTCCTATAAATCAATACTGTTTCCCGCGCGCCTTACACGGCGGCTGCGCCGGCGACGATTTCCGAAAGTTCGGTGGTAATCGCTGCCTGACGGGCCTTGTTGTAGGTGAGCTTGAGGGTCTCGATCACATTAGCCGCATTGTCAGTTGCAGCCTTCATCGCCACCATCCGTGCAGCTTGTTCCGATGCCATATTTTCGGCAACAGACTGGTAAATCACGGACTCAATGTAGCGTTTCACCAAAAACTCGATCACAGAGGAAATATCCGGTTCGTACAGATATTCCCAAGAATACGGATATTCTTGTTCGAGCTCTTCCGGCTTAAGTGGCAACAACTGTTCGCTTTTCGGCTCTTGTTTCATCGTGTTGATAAATTTCGAGTACACGATGTGCAGAGCGTCGATGCGACCTTCTTGATAAGCCTTCAACATCACCGACACCGGGCCGATGAGTTTGTCCATCTGAGGGGTATCCCCCAGATGTGTTGCGCTCGCCACAATGTTCATCTTCAGACGTTGGGCGGCGGTATAGCCTTTTTGACCGAGGGCGCAGACGTCGATTTCGACGCCTTTGTCCATCAACGATTGCGCTTCGTTAAAGAACTGACGCAACACGTTTGCATTTAAGCCACCGCACAAACCTTTGTCCGAGGAAATCAGAATGATGCCTACACGCTTGACGTCGTCTCTGGCATCCAAAAACGGATGGCTAATATCCGTATTGGTTTCTGCCAGATGCGCCATCACCTCGCGGATTTTCTCCGCGTAGGGACGCGCTTGACGCATACGCTCTTGCGTCTTACGCATCTTGGAAGTTGCGACCATCTGCATTGCGCGGGTGATCTTCTGCGTGTTTTGCACGCTTTTGATCTTGGTGCGAATTTCCTTCCCGACTGCCATATCCCAATCCTTTCAGTATCGTCTGGAAAGATCAGGCGAAGTTGTAGCCGGATTTGAACGATTCGAGCGCCTTAGCCAATTTCTTGTCGTTCTCGTCAGACAGCTTGCCGCTTTTCTCGATGTCGGCCAGCACTTCAGCATGGTTGGCTTTCATGTGCGACAAGAATGCCGCTTCAAAGCTCAATGCTTTTTTCACTGGCACGCCTTCGTAGAAACCCTTGGTCACGGCATACAGTGTCAACGCCATTTCGGATACGCTGAGTGTCGAGAATTGCTTCTGCTTCATCAGCTCAGTGACGATTTCACCGTGTTGCAACTGTTTACGGGTTGTCTCATCCAAATCGGAAGCAAACTGCGCAAACGAAGCCAATTCACGATACTGAGCCAAAGCCAGACGAATACCACCGCCCAGTTTTTTGATCACGCTGGTTTGCGCTGCACCACCAACACGCGACACGGAAATACCGGCGTTGATAGCAGGACGGATACCAGAGTTGAACAAGTCAGTTTCCAAGAAGATCTGACCGTCAGTAATCGAAATCACGTTGGTTGGCACGAATGCAGACACGTCACCGGCTTGGGTTTCAATGATTGGCAACGCGGTCAGAGAACCGGTTTGGCCTTTCACTTCACCGTTGGTGAAGGCTTCAACATAGTCAGCATTCACACGAGCAGCACGCTCTAACAGACGGCTGTGCAGATAGAACACGTCACCTGGGTAGGCTTCACGGCCTGGCGGACGGCGCAACAGCAAAGAAATCTGACGGTAAGCAACGGCTTGTTTGGACAAGTCGTCATACACGATCAGCGCGTCTTGGCCACGGTCGCGGAAATATTCACCCATCGTGCAACCGGCGTAAGGTGCCAAGAATTGCAAAGCAGCGGTATCAGAAGCCGAAGCCGCGACGATGATGGTGTGACCCATCGCGCCGTGTTCTTCTAACTTACGCACCACGTTAGCAATCGAGGAGGCCTTTTGACCCACTGCAACATAGATACATATTACGCCAGTACCTTTTTGGTTGATGATCGCGTCCAAAGCAACGGCAGTTTTACCGGTTTGGCGGTCACCAATGATCAACTCACGCTGACCACGACCAATTGGCACCATCGAGTCAACCGACTTCAAGCCAGTTTGCAATGGCTGGTCAACTGATTTACGCGCGATCACACCAGGCGCCACTTTTTCGAGAGGCGAGGTCAATTTGGTGTTGATTGGACCTTTGCCGTCAATAGGACGACCGAGGGAATCAACAACGCGACCAACCAGCTCGGGGCCAATTGGCACTTCCAAAATGCGACCGGTGCATTTTACTTCCGAACCTTCGGAAATATGTTCGTATTCACCAAGAACCACCGCGCCGACCGAGTCACGCTCCAAGTTCATGGCCAAACCGAACGTATTGCCGGTAAATTCGAGCATTTCACCCTGCATCACGTCTTTCAGACCATGGATGCGGACGATACCGTCGGTCACCGAAATGACGGTACCGGTGGTACGCGCTTCGGTCGAGGACGGCAGGTTCTGAATCTTCTCGCGAATAAGCTCGCTGATTTCAGAAGGATTCAACTGCATGATGTCTCCTAACTTTTGAGGCTTACCGCCATTGCGTGCAGTTTGCCGCGCACCGACGCATCAATCACGTCATCCCCCACCTGCAGGCAAACCCCGCCAATGAGTTCGGGATCGACTTTCGAGGTCAGAGCAACCTGCTTGCCGTATTTGGCTTTCAGCGTTTCGGCAAGCTCGGCGGCTTGGGTTTCGGTGAGCGGGAAGGCGGATGTCACGACTACATCGAGCACACCTTCTTCCTGCTTCTTCAGGAGTTCAAACTGGCTGGCAATTTCCGGTAGCAGCGTTAGACGGTGGTTCTCAGCCAAAGCGCTGAGCAGGTTTTTCACCTGTGCATCGGCACGATCACCAATCAAACCGGCCAACAACTTTTCGACCTCGTCGGGGGTACGTTCCGGATGGGTCACGATCCCTTGTACGTCGGGGTGGCTAACCACAGCCGACAGCCAAGCCAGCGCCTCGCTCCATGCGGGGAGACGCTTCTCTTCTTTGGCCAACCGGAATACCGCTTCGGCGTAGGGCCTTGCTACGGTAATGAGCTCTGCCATGGGGTAATTACAACTCCGCTTTGATGGAAGCCAACAAATCAGCGTGTTTAGCTGCATCGATTTCGCGGCGCAGAATCTTCTCTGCACCAGCGACAGTGATATCGGCCACTTGAGCACGCAGAGCTTCTTTCGCTCGTTGTACTTCTTGACCAATCTCAGCACGGGCGTCGGTGATAATTTTCTCACCTTCGACCTTCGCAGCTTGTTTCGCCTCTTCAATGATCTGGTTAGCACGCTTTTCAGCAGCCATTACCAGTTCAGTTGCCTGTTGCTTCGCTTGACGGATCTGTTCTTCGACACGCTTGGAAGCCTGTTCGAGATCTTGCTTGCCGCGTTCTGCAGCAGCCAAACCGTCAGCGATGCGCTTGGCACGCTCATCCATCATGTTAGTAAGCGGAGGCCAAACAAATTTCATGGTGAACCACACTAGGATGGCGAAAGTAATCGCCTGCCCTAGCAGTGTTGCGTTGATATCCACGCTTGTTTTCCTCCTTAGTTCAACAACGACATCCGCTGTGCGGCCTCAAGGATTACGCGCCCAGCGCGGCCTTGGCAGCAGCCAGGAACGGGTTGTTGAAGGTGTACAGCAGAGCAACACCGACACCAATCATGGAGATGGCGTCCAACAGACCGGCGATAATGAACAGCTTGGTTTGCAGCACAGGAATCAGCTCTGGCTGACGAGCCGAGCTTTCCAGGAATTTGCCGCCCAGAATGGCAAAGCCAAGAGCCGTACCGATAGCGCCCAGACCGATGATGAGGGCAGCGGCCAGCACGGTCATGCTTTGGATCTGAGTAACGAGAGCTTCCATTGATATCTCCTAAATCAAGTCAAGGATGGTTAAGAAAAACACGAAAAAAACACGGTTATTAGGGTTGATGCAGTGTTACACACAGCATCAACCCAGAAAATTAATGGTCTTCAACAGCCAAGCTCAGGTACACGATGGTCAACATCATGAACACAAAAGCTTGCAAGGTAATGATCAAGATGTGGAAGATCGCCCAAGGCGCACCCAACAGCCACTGTGCCCAGAATGGCAGCAGTGCAATCAAGATAAAGATCAACTCGCCGGCGTACATGTTACCGAACAAACGAAGTGCCAGAGAGATTGGTTTTGCCAACAGCTCGATAATTTGGAACACGAAGTTGATTGGGCCAACTTTAGGGCCGAATGGTGCCGAGAACAATTCGTGGATATAACCGCCCAAACCTTTGGCCTTGATCGAGAAACCGATAATGCAGAACATCACCGATAACGACATCGCAAAAGTGGCGTTTACATCAGCAGATGGCACCACGCGCAAATACACATGATGAGGATCTGCACCAAAGACGTGCTCACCAATCAGTTGAGCAATGTAAGGCAGCAAATCAACTGGCAACAAGTCCATGGTGTTCATCAAGAACACCCAAACGAAAATGGTCAAAGCTAAAGGGGCAATCACTGCGCTCTTAGCATGAAACACATCTTTTACTTGGTTTGCCACCATCTCAACAATCATTTCAATGAATAATTGCAGGCGGCCAGGATTTTCCATGCTAAAGGTTTTCGCTACA
This sequence comes from Aquaspirillum serpens DSM 68, assembly GCF_000420525.1. Lineage (GTDB taxonomy): Bacteria > Pseudomonadota > Gammaproteobacteria > Burkholderiales > Aquaspirillaceae > Aquaspirillum > Aquaspirillum serpens. Next base: position 24,719 of record NZ_ATVC01000024.1, on the reverse strand, counting down.
CGAGTGAAAACAAATAGAAAGATAAAACCCAAAACCAAAGACACACTGAATGTGTCGATATTAATTGCCCAAAACCCACCATCATGCGGCACTGTCGCATGTGTTAGGTGGTGCTTGATGTAATCTGTCGCGTTACCTGCCATAGTCAGCTCTCGGTTTATTTAGATAGAAGACTGATCCAGTACGCTGCCTGAGCAAGCACAAACGCTCCAAGAAGCGCTGGTGCTGAAACTGACTTGAAAACCAACAAAACCACCACAAATAGCGCAATGGTCAGTAGTAATTTCGCTGCTTCGGCGCGGAAGTGAGCCTTAAGTAAGACTTGGGGCGCAACTCTGCGGCGCGAATAAGCCAATTTCGCGTACAACAAGCCCGGGAGGATAGCTAACATCCCCCCAGCCAAAGCTGACAACAATCCGATGAGAGGCGGCGACACTAAAATGCTGCCTAGCAGCATGGAAACCGCAGTCAATCGGACTTGCCAACGTAAAACCTTTGCAACCTCTCGTGTAATCACGTCTGGCGCCAAATCAAAACCGCTGGATTGTACGGGAGGCCTGCCATTCACGTCAACGCAAGCAGACCTATATCAGATGATTAAATTGTATTTATAAACCCTTATTTTTCGCAGTCTTTTTTTGTAAGCCGTGCAAAATTTCGTCTAACTGGGCTAAATCAGTGTATTCGATGGTCAGCCGACCATTCCCACGCTTTCCATGCCGAATATGTACCGTAGTGCCTAATTGGTCGGAAAGGCTCTCTTCGAGACGACGAATATCGGGGTCTTGTTGCAGTGCAACCTTTTTTTGCACTGCGGAATCGGTGAGAAAATGCTGAACACGGCGCTCGGTTTCTCGTACCGACCATTGCTGGGTTGCTGCCTGTTGTGCCCATTCAATCTGTTGTAATACTGGCAAAGCCAATAGTGCTCGCGCATGACCCATATCGAGTTTTTTTTCATGCACCAAAGCCTGCACCGGCTCGGGCAGGCTCAACAATCGCAATAAATTACTGATTGCACTGCGCGAGCGGCCCAAAGCAGCAGCAGCGCTTTCATGGGTCATGTGAAACTCATCAATCAAACGTTGCACACCAGTGGCTTCTTCAAGCGGGTCAAGTTGCTCTCGTTGAATGTTTTCAATCAAAGCAATCGCTAAAGCTGCTTGATCGGGGACAGTGCGAATAACGGCCGGTATGTCAGCTAAACCAGCTAATTGGGCGGCACGCCAACGGCGTTCACCGGCAATAATCTCATAACGACCCAAGCCAATTTCCCGCACCACAACCGGTTGAATAACCCCTTGGGCGCGGATTGAATCTGCCAATGCCGCCAGTGCCGCTTGATCCATATGTGAGCGCGGTTGATACACCCCCGCCTGTAGTGCTGTGACTGGAAGCGATTGCAGGCGGTCTTCACTCTGATTTTCATGGGCCAATAAAGCATCTAGGCCACGTCCCAACCCTTTTAGCTTTGGCTTACTCATACCTGCGCCTGTGCTTTACCGTAATAGACCAAAATTTCATCCGCCAATGCCAGATACGCTTTGCTACCTCGAGCTGACTTGTCGTAGGCCAGCACGGGCATGCCATAACTGGGTGCTTCAGCAAGCCGCACATTGCGTGGAATAGCCGTTTCCAATACCTGATTGGGAAAATGTTGTTGTAACTCAGCCACAACTTGTTTTGACAGCATACTGCGCGCATCAAATAGGGTTCGTAATAAACCAAGCAATTCGATGCGTGGATTTAAGGCAGCACGCAGTTTTTTCAACGTATTCAGTAAATCGGTCAGACCTTCTAAGGCGTAGTATTCGCATTGCATCGGAATCAACACTCGCTCAGCGGTGGTCAAACCGTTCAAGGTCAACAGGTTGAGCGCGGGTGGGCAATCGAGCAAGATAAAATCATAGTCTGCCGCTACACTCTGTAAAGCCTGCCGCAGCCGCAATTCGCGTTGCTCAAATTCAATTAATTCTAGTTCTGCACCGGCTAAGTGCCGGTTGGCAGGTAAAACGGCAAAGCCACCTTTTTCTGCGGTATGTAATACCTGTGCTACTGTGGCCCGACCAATCAAGAGGTGATAGACACTGAGCCGCAAACCATGTTTGTCAATGCCACAAGCGGTGGTGGTATTACCTTGTGGATCAAGGTCTACCACTAACACCCGCTGGCCACGGGCTGCCAAGCTGGCTGCAAGATTGACCACGGTGGTGGTTTTACCGACACCACCCTTCTGATTTGCCACTGCAATGCAATGCTGCATATTAAGCCACCACCAATTTAACCAAATGACGTTCAGCTGCTAAGTTGGGCACCTGCAAGGCTTCAACGGCTTGAACCCGAATATCAGCCGGCAATTGTGCGATTTCTTCATACGGATACACGCCTTTAAGCGCCGCCCAATAGCCGTCAGTTGTCAATAAATGACGGGTCAAGCGAATAAATTCATTTAGCTCAGCGAAGGCTCGCGATGTAATCACATCAAACTTTTGCGCCGGTTGATAGGCTTCTACCCGATCACAGATCACCTCGACCTGCGATAAACCCAACTCAATCACCGCTTGTTTTAAGAAAGTGGTTTTCTTGTGGTTGGCGTCAAGTAATGTCAGTTGCCAATCAGGCCGTAGGATGGCAAATAAAATCCCCGGCATCCCGCCACCCGACCCCACATCTAATACTTGCTGTGCAGTGATATGCGGCAAGGCGGCTAAACTGTCTAACACATGATAAGACAGCATCCGTTCTGATTCGCGGACCGCTGTCAGGTTATACACGCGGTTCCATTTATCTAACAGCTCGACATAGGCCAATAATTGATCAATTTGTTCGGTGCTAGCGGTAAGGCCCAGTGTAGTGAGGCCATGTTGCAATTCATCGCGAGAAGAAGACAATTAATTTTTCGTGGCGCGAGTTGTCGATGACAAACCCCGCTTGAGATGAACATGGAGTAAAGAAATCGCGGCTGGTGTCATGCCTTGAATCCGTGATGCCTGACCTAAGGTCTCGGGACGATGTTGGTTCAGGCGCTGTTGTACTTCCTTGGACAATCCTGACACCGAAGCATAATCAATCTCTTGTGGTAAGCGCACGTCTTCCCATTGATCGCGGCGCGCAATTTCCTCTTGTTGGCGTGCGATATATCCTTGGTACTTAATTTGGATTTCGACCTGCTCTGCCACCTCTGCTTCTGCTACGGGTTCACCAAAGGCAGTTAAACCAGACAAAGCATGATAATTCACTTGTGGGCGGCGCAGTAAATCGGCCAAGGTATATTCACGTTCAATGGTCTGCCCGAGAACCGCTAAGGCTTCCTCTGCCGGTACCAAGCGCGGATTGACCCAAGTATGTTGTAAACGGGCATTTTCGGCTTCAATCGCCTCACGTTTACGACAGAAAGCCGTCCATTGCGCATCACTGACTAAACCTAAAGCACGTCCTTGTTCAGTCAAACGCAGGTCAGCATTGTCTTCGCGCAGTTGTAAACGATATTCGGCACGGCTGGTAAACATCCGATAGGGCTCAGAAACACCGCGAGTGATCAGGTCATCTACCAACACCCCGATATAGGCCTCGGCCCGACTTGGACACCAGCTATCTTCCTCACGGGCATAACGTGCCGCATTGATACCAGCCAAAAGACCTTGGGCCGCTGCTTCTTCGTAACCCGTGGTACCGTTAATTTGTCCGGCAAAGAACAAGCCTTGGATGGATTTGGTTTCTAGGCTGCTTTTTAAGTTGCGAGGGTCGAAGTAGTCATATTCGATGGCATAGCCGGGGCGCAGAATATGGGCGTTCTCTAGGCCAACAATCGAGCGTACGGCTGCCAATTGAATATCGAACGGCAAACTAGTTGAAATTCCGTTAGGGTAAAATTCATTAGTATCTAACCCTTCCGGTTCTAAGAAGACTTGATGACTATTGCGATCGGCAAAGCGATTGATTTTATCTTCAATAGAAGGGCAATAGCGCGGCCCCACGCCTTCAATAACCCCAGTGAACATCGGCGAACGATCAAACCCTTGCCGAATAATGTCGTGGGTGCGTTCATTGGTGTGAGCAATCCAACATGGCAGTTGCTTTGGGTGTAGTGCGCGTGAACCTCGGAAGCTGAAAACAGGCTCGGGGTTGTCCCCCGGTTGTTCCTCTAGAATATCAAAGCGAATGGTGCGGCCATCAATACGCGGTGGGGTACCCGTTTTTAAGCGGCCTACCGGTAACGCCAACTCACGAAGACGTGCGCCGAGTGTCACCGCAGCCGGATCACCCGCACGACCGCCGGTATAGTTTTCTAAGCCGACATGGATTTTTCCAGAGAGGAAAGTCCCCGCTGTCAACACCACTGAACGGGCTTTAAACTGAATTCCGATGGTGGTCACCACACCACTGACTCGCTCACCCTCGAGTAACAAGTCATCAACCTGTTGTTGAAACAGCCATAAATTTGGTTGATTTTCCAACATCGTGCGAATGGCGGCTTTGTAGCGAACACGGTCGGCTTGGGCACGGGTTGCGCGAACAGCAGGGCCTTTACTGGCATTGAGGGTACGAAACTGAATCCCGCCCATATCCGTGGCTAAGGCCATCGCCCCACCTAAAGCATCGACTTCTTTCACTAAATGTCCCTTGCCAATCCCACCAATGGAGGGATTGCACGACATTTGGCCGAGGGTTTCGATATTGTGAGTCAATAGTAGGGTGGTCCGTCCCATGCGAGCAGCAGCCAGTGCCGCCTCAGTACCAGCATGACCTCCACCCACGACAATGACTTCGAATTCTGTTGGGAACAACATGAGCCGTCGCTAATCCGCAAAAAATCAAGTGCGGCATTGTACGGGAATTCGCCCAACAACGTCAGCAACACAGATGCAGCAAAAACAAAAAATCACTTACACATCAAAGCCATAAGATTTTAACCTTCCATTCACTCGGGTTTCACTTTCCCTCTCTAGGCTAAAGCGGTCGTTTCAATTCGGGAGAAATCCATGTTGCAACACGGCTCGACGCTTCAGTCTCAGACATTCTCGCGCCCACGCTTTAGCGTCGGTTTGGCTCAAAACAAATGGGATGTGCAAGCAGCACAACGCTTGCGTTATCAAGTCTTTGCTGAAGAAATGGGCGCAAAACTGTCTTCTGCCCATGTAGAGCTGGACGAGGATGACTACGATGCAGTGTGCGATCATCTAATTGTCCGTGACGAGATGAGTGGACAAGTGGTAGGAACCTACCGCTTATTGCCCCCACATCGGGCACAACAGCTGCCCCAACTCTATTCAGAACAAGAGTTTGATTTGTCTGGGCTGGCACCGATTCGCCACCACCTGATCGAAATTGGCCGTTCTTGCGTTCATAAAGATTTTCGTAGTGGTGCAGTGATTACCTTGCTGTGGTCAGGCTTAGCCGAGTATTTACTCAATAGTGGTCACGAATACCTGATTGGATGTGCCAGTGTGGGCTTGGCCGACAACGCAGCCCAAGTGATTGCAGTCCAACAACATTTACATCAACACCCAGCACAACAAGCCAGCGGTTGGGGTATTTGTCCCTATCAGCCATTGGTATTGTCTTCGTTCGATACAGCTGACCAGTTGCCCGCGCTTCCGCCTTTAATCAAAGGGTATTTGCGCGCTGGAGCGAAAATCGTCCCTGAGCCAGCATGGGATAGTGACTTTCACTGTGCCGATTTTTTTGTGATCTGGTCTCGGCAACAAATCAGCCAACGTTATGGCCGACACTTTTTAGCTCAGGCAGCCTAAAACCTGCACCAAGGCCATACAATAGCGTGCTTTGTTGGGTGAAAATGTGAGTGTGGCCGTGTCGTCGTATCCCTTACAGCCGATTGGTATTGTTGAAAGTTGCTTTTGCGAGAAATTCGGTATTCCTCGCCAACCCGGTTTAGTGGCGGCCGCACAAGGCCGACTGCGCCTATTGCCGCCATTTGACCAAGCCGACACGGTGCGCGGCATTGAACAGTTTTCCCATCTGTGGCTGACGTTTGTTTTTCACCAAACGGCAGAACAAGGCTGGAAACCGCTGATTCGTCCGCCTAAATTGGGTGGCAATACACGGGTTGGTGTGTTTGCCAGCCGTTCTACTTTTCGCCCCAATCCAATTGGCTTATCGGTAGTCGAACTGTTAGAGGTTGATACGACCTCAGGCGTGTGCTTAACCATCGGTGGCCTAGACCTACTTGATGGCACACCGGTGTTGGACATCAAACCTTATCTTCCCTACGCCGACAGCCTGCCACAGGCCACCGGCGGCTATGCCCCACCAGCACAACGTTTTATTGAGCAAGTCAGTTGGACAACTCAGGCACAACAGGCATTGCAACAACTGAGCCCCGATCCGAGCCAAGACCACGCCTTAATCACCGCGCTATTACAACAAGACCCCCGTCCGGGTTATCAACACACCGAATCAGAACGAATTTATGGTATGCAACTCAAAGTAGGGAACGTCCGTTGGCGAGTATTGCCACAAGGTGCCGAAGTGATCGACATTGAACCTCCCTCTTTAAGACTCGGCTAAGACCCACCATCTACACTGCCATCGTGCGTATTCGCGCTCATTTTTAGATTTTGCTGGAGAATCATCATGACCTTGCAACCAAGCCGCCTTGTTTTATGTTTGACGCTGACTGCAGTGCTCGCGGCACCGCTTGCAGAAGCCGCCCGACTGGGGAAAGGGAAATCCAGTGGAATGCAGCGCAGTACCCCGACCCAAAGCTATAACCAACAAACGCCAGCAGCAAAACCACAACCGTTAGCGCCTGCACCGATGGCGCCACAAACCGCACGCCCAGCCTCCTCTGGCCCCGGAGTAGGTGGTATGGTGGCCGCAGGTGTCGCGGGTGCTGCCGCCGGCTATATGCTGAGCGAAGCCCTCAGCGATGACGAGAAAGCCGCCGCCGATACTGCCGCGAAAACCGCAGAAGGCGCAGCAAATAGCGCTGCGACAGCTGCGACCACCGCTGCACCTGCTGCCGCTGCAGCAACCCCAGCACCGGCTCCCACCGAAGAAGGGGGGGGATTCCCTTGGGGTGGTTTGATTTTGCTGATGTTGTTAGGTGGTGCAGTCATGATGTTCATGAAGAAAAAGAAAACTGCCTCGCCTTTGTCGCAACGTCCATTGGGTGGTGGCTTAGCGCCAGCGGGTGGCGTGCCTTATGGTCAGGATATGCAACGCAATCAAACCCCCGGCAGTTCACTGTTCAATAACACACCCTATGCCCAAGGCGGCGGTGGGATGAGTGCGGCTTCTAACTTTGCCTCTGGTCGTTTGCCTGATGGTACCGAAGTACCTCACTTTTTGCGCCAAGCCAAAGCCACGTTCTTGCATGTGCAAAGCATGAACAATCCGGCTAACTTGGATGAAATTCGTAAGTATCTGACTCCACAGTTGTTTGATGCCCTGCGTGCTGATATTAGCGACAACATGGAACCAGCCGACTTCCCAACCCTGAATTGCGACTTCTTAAATGCAGAACAGGAAAATGGCGGCTATGTGGCAAGCGTGCGCTTCCACGGCATGGTCAGCGAGTCGGTCAACGCGCCGTTGATGCCATTTAGCGAAACATGGCACTACATCAAATCGGCCCAAACCGATAACAAATGGATTGTGGCAGGGATTCAACAAGGTTAACTAGCGGCTTCCCGCAAAGCCCTTTGGCCCGACTTCGGTCGGGCTTTTTTTCGGCCTGAATTTCACGCAGCGCGTATAATCTAGGCCATCTTTTGTCTTTCATCCCCAAGCGAAGAGGTAAGGCGATGGCCAATCCGCTGTACCAGAAACATATCATTTCCATCTCTGATCTAAGCCGCGAAGAATTAGAGCTGGTGGTACATACAGCAGCTGAACTCAAACGACATCCACGCAACGATTTATTAAAAGATCGTGTTGTGGCAAGCTGTTTTTTCGAAGCGTCAACCCGCACTCGGCTATCGTTTGAAACCGCAGTGCAACGGCTAGGTGGCTCGGTGATTGGGTTTGCCGATGCAGGCAATACCTCCCTCGCCAAAAAAGGGGAAACACTGGCCGATTCGGTCAGAATCATCACTTCTTATGTTGACGCTTATGTCATGCGTCATCCTCGCGATGGGGCAGCACGTTTGGCGGCCGAATGTTCAACCAAGCCTGTCATCAATGCTGGTGATGGTGCCAATCAACACCCGACACAAACCCTGCTTGATCTATTTACCTTGCATGAAACCCAAGGTCGGCTTGATGGGCTGAAAGTGGCATTTGTCGGTGATTTGAAATATGGCCGCACGGTGCATTCCTTGGTACAAGCCTTATCGCTGTTTGGCTGCCGCTTTTATTTTATTGCGCCACCGGCCTTGGCTCTGCCCGATTATCTGTATGAAGAATTAGACGAGCGCCATATCGAATATTCCGACCATGAAGATATCGAAGAAGTGGTGCCGGAGCTGGATATTCTTTACATGACACGGGTGCAAAAAGAACGCTTTGAAGAAACCGAATTCCATCAGGTGAAATCGCGTTTTGTGTTGACTGCAGACACCTTAGCCCATGCCCGTCCCAACTTGCGGGTATTGCATCCGTTACCACGGGTGGATGAAATTGAAATTGGCGTTGATCAAACCCCGTATGCCTATTATTTCCAACAAGCAGAAAACGGCGTTTATGCCCGCCAAGCCTTATTAGCCTTGGTTCTTAACGAGACGCTTTAAGAAAGACCGCTGTAATGGAACACAAACTTACCGTTGAAGCCTTAAAAGATGGCACTGTGATTGACCATATTCCGGCGGGTCAAGGTCGTCGGATTGCTAAGCTGTTGCGTTTGTCAGAAAGCGGACAGCGGGTATATATGGGGTTTAATCTTCCCAGCCAACGCTCAGGCAAAAAAGACCTGATTAAGGTCGAAAATATCTTATTGAGCGCGGAAGACGCTAACCAACTGGCGCTGTATGCGCCCGATGCCACGGTGAATGTCATCGAGAACTTTGAGGTGGTGGCAAAACACAAATTAGGCGTGCCAGAATCGATTGCTGGGGTATTGGTGTGTCCAAATAGCAACTGTATTAGCCATGTAGAACCGGTGACCAGTCACTTTAGTGTCCGCAGCCGCCACGGTGAAATTCGTCTGAAATGTAAATATTGTGAAAAGGCTTACGCCAAAGAAGTTTTTACCGGTTTAAGCTAGGCCAATCGACTGGCCTTTTTATTGAAAAACCGCTAGGGTATGGGGCCAAACTTTGTTGAGGCCAGTCGTGTCCCCCGCTCATAGCCCTCCTACTAAGCTGTGGTTGCCGATTCTTGCTACGGCTATCGCACTGATTGTCGTCCATGGTCTTGGACGCTTTGCCTATACCCCGTTGTTGCCAATGTTGGTTGCTGACGGGGTTTTTTCTTTGCAAACCGGTGCCACCATGGCAACGTGGAATTACATCGGTTATCTGCTGGGCGCCGTGTTAGCGATTCGCTTCCATCATCCCGATCACATTCGCCGCGCTCTACCTCTCGCACTGGCAACCAGCGCCATCACCACCACACTACAAGTTATTGCCACTGATCCTACGCTGTTTTTATTACTACGTTTATTAAACGGCATCAGCAATGGCATTGTATTCGTCCAAGCACCAGCTTTGGTGTTGGAATGGTTATCGCGGCATGGCAAGTTGGCATTAAGTGGGTTGGTGTACTTTGGTGTCGGGACAGGATTGCTGCTGTCGAATGCGTTAGCATGGTGGCCGCACGAGATATTGCATGGCATGGATCGTTGGTGGCCGATGGCGCTATTTGCTATCCCGTTGGCCGCCTTCAGTGGTTGGCATTTAATGCGACTCGATCGACCGCATCCACAACAAGCAGCGGCACCCGCGCCTCATACCACCACACCGTTGATCGACCGCAAAAGTTTGCCACTCTTTATGGCCTATGCTGGTGCAGGCTTAGGCTATATCTTACCCACCACGTTTTTACCGGTAGTGGCGAAAGAACAATTGCCTGCCGACCACTGGTTATTGGGTGGAGCGTGGACTATTTTGGCCTGTTGTACCTTGGGTGCGGCGTGGCTGTGGAATCAGCTAGGGGCACGCTTAGGGGATAAAACGGCGCTGTTATTGAACTATGCCATTCAAGGTGCTGGGGTATTTGCACCGATCTTGTTCAGCGGCAGTGTCGGTGTGTTGTTATGTGCCGTGTTAGTCGGTACCACTTTCCTCGGCAGCGTGTTACTTAGCCAACGTTTAGGCCGCAATTTACATCCCCACCAAGGGCCAAGGATTTCTGCCGGTTTGGTGACTTTATATGCTTTTACCCAATTGACTGGGCCGTGGATGGCGCGGTGGTGGCTTGAGCACGGCGCCAGCATGACCGATACCTACTTGGTGGGTGGCGTGGCGTTGGTGTGGGCATGGCTGTGGACATTACGGACACCAAAGGCTTAAATATATTTTTTTACATAATGTTTTTTGGTGTATTATTTACCTACGACATTCTTCTTTCTACTGTGTCACAGGAGTCCAAAAATGCAATGCAATATCGGTAAAACAGAGCGCGTGATTCGCGTGATTGCAGGATTAGGTATCGTGAGTTTGGCTTTTGTTGGGCCAGCCAGCCCTTGGGCATTTTTAGGTTTGGTTCCCGTGGCAACCGGCCTGTTAGGATGGTGCCCACCTTATGCCATCTTGGGCATCAATACCTGCAAGAAATGAGCAAAAGCTTTTGATGACAAAAAACGGCGACTGTTGCGGTCGCCGTTTTTACATGTTTGCTGTGAACCAGTTTAGATGTGAGCCCCTTCATCAACAAACACCGCCACTTTACGGGGGCGAATATAGACCTGATCGCCTAACATCAAACGCAGCGATTGATATTGTTCCTTGGTCAGAGCGGCATCGATATAGGTATCGCTGTCATCACGTTTTAATTCAACTCGGACAATCGGCCCTACGGCGTGGATATGCTCAATGGTGCCAGAAGCCAAGGCCGCCCCGGGTTCACGCGATAACTCAATATCATGCGGCCGCACATACACTTTCGCCGCCCCATCCGTGGCTGATGGGTCAGCAATCGGGTGTGCATAGTCGCCAATTGCAACTTGCCCAGCATCGACCCGACCGTGGAATAAATTCACATCCCCTAAGAATTGCGTCACAAAAGGCGTAGCAGGGGTTTCGTAGATTTCATCTGGTCGACCGGCTTGTTCAATCCGGCCATGATTCATCACCACCACACGATCCGATACTTCTAATGCTTCTTCCTGATCATGGGTAACAAACACGCTGGTAATGTGCATTTCATCGTGCAACCGGCGTAACCACCGGCGCAAATCTTTACGCACCTTGGCATCTAATGCACCAAAAGGCTCATCTAACAACAACACCCGAGGTTCGACGGCCAACGACCGCGCCAAAGCAATCCGCTGCCGTTGACCACCCGATAACTGTGCAGGATAAGCGTCTGCCAGCCAATCTAATTGCACCAATTTCAATAACTTCATCACCCGTTCGCGGATTTCTTCTTTGGAAGGACGCGAACGACGCGGACGGACACTTAAACCAAACGCCACATTATCAAATACGGTCATATGGCGGAACAGCGCATAGTGTTGAAAGACAAAACCCACTTGGCGTTCTGACACGTGGCGATCGGTAGCATCTTCACCATGAAACAGAATTTGACCGGAATCGGGGGTTTCTAAGCCAGCAATAATGCGCAATAAAGTGGTTTTGCCACAGCCAGATGGCCCCAGCAACGCCAATAATTCACCCGAAGCAATGTCGAGATTGATATTTTCTAGGGCAATAAAATCGCCAAAGGTCTTACGTACATTACGGATATCGATACTCATGACAAAACCATCCTTAATTCGTCGTCAGGCCATCACACTTAATGTGCACTTGCCAAGCGAGCGCGGGCTTCTAATGGCACGGCATCGCCTTTATGTTGTTGGGTCGCGCGCCATTCCACAAAGGTTTTGAGCGCCAATGTCACCAAAGCCAAGCCAGCCAATAACGAAGCACAGGCAAAAGCACCGATGAAGTTATATTCGTTGTAAAGAATTTCGACATGCAGGGGAACGGTATTGGTCTGGCCACGAATATGTCCCGAGACCACACTCACTGCGCCAAACTCACCCATTGCACGGGCATTACATAAAATCACGCCATATAACAGACCCCACTTGATATTTGGCAGTGTCACACGCCAAAAGGTCTGCCAGCCAGAGGCCCCTAAGACCAAAGCGGCTTGTTCCTCGTCGGCCCCTTGTGCCTGCATCAGAGGGATTAGCTCACGCGCAACAAAGGGGAAAGTCACAAACACAGTAGCCAATACAATGCCGGGGATGGCAAAGATAATTTTAATATCATGCTCAGCAAGCCACGGACCTAACCAGCCTTGCGCCCCAAACAGCAACACATAAATCAAGCCAGCCACCACCGGCGAGATCGAGAAGGGCAAATCGATCAAGGTTGTCAGCAGCGCCTTACCACGGAACTCAAAACGAGCAATTGCCCACGCGGCGGCAACACCAAAGACCAAATTCAGCGGCACTGCGATTAAGGCAGTAATCAATGTCAGCTTAATGGCATTGACGGCTTCAGGATCGGTTAGGGCTGCGAGGTATAAATCCCAGCCTTTGGCCAAGGCTTCCCAAAACACAGAAACCAGCGGCACAAATAAAAATAAAGTCAGAAAAACTAATGCAAAACCAGTTAGCACATAGCGCACCACAACAGATTCAGTTGTCGCGGCAGTGCGCTCGGTTTGATTGGTTGCCAGTGCCATCGCTTTTTTCCTTAACGAATACCGTGGCGACGTCCTGCCCACCACTGGATGCCATTGATGAGTAACAGCATCACAAACGAAATCATCAACATCACGACCGCAATCGCTGTGGCACCGAGGTAGTCGTATTGCTCCAACTTACCAATAATCAGCAAGGGGGTAATTTCTGACACCATCGGGATATTGCCAGCGATAAAGATCACCGAACCAAATTCACCAGTTGCGCGTGCTAGGGCCAAGGTAAAGCCAGTGAGCAACGCCGGCAGCGTGGCAGGAAAAATCACCCGCTGAAAAATTTGCCACCGATTGGCACCAAGACAGGTCGCCGCTTCTTCTAATTCTGCTTCTAAATCCTGCAATACCGGCTGCACTGTCCGTACCACAAACGGCAAGCCAATAAAGGTCAGTGCCACCATAATCCCAATCGGGGTAAAAGCGACTTTAATCCCTAAAGGCTCTAAATACTGACCAAACCAACCGTTTGGCGCATACAGTGTGGTCAAGGCAATCCCCGCCACCGCAGTGGGCAAGGCAAAGGGCAAATCTACCAATGCATCAACAAAGCGTTTGCCGGGGAAGGAATAACGCACCAACACCCACGCGACCAAAAAACCAAAAAGGGCATTGATTAACGCTGCCACTAACGACGCACCAAAAGACAGCTTCAGCGAAGCAATGACACGATCGGTTGAAACTGTTTCCCAAAACCCCTGCCAGCCTAGCTCGCTGCTTTTTAGCACCAAAGCCAACAGCGGCAACAACACAATTAAGCACAACCAAAACAGGGTGTAGCCCAAGCCCAAACCAAAGCCTGGTAAAACGCTGTGTTTTTTATTGAATAAATTCATCTGGACGCTGCTTTAAGCAAAACCTCGTTTGATCGGGCTGCTTTTCACCGATTGGATTGGCAGCCCGACACGATTAACGCTTGGCGTAGATTTGATCGAACACACCACCGTCTTTGAAGTGGGTATCCATCGCTTTTTTCCACGAGCCGAAGGTTTCTTCAACGGTGAAGGTTTTAATCGCTGGGAACTGCTTGCTGTATTTTGCTAACACTTGGGCATTGCGTGGCCGCAGATAGTTTTGTGCAGCAATTTCTTGCCCTTCTGGTGACCACAGGAATTTCAAATAATCCTCGGCCACTTTACGGGTGCCTTTTTTATCCACCACTTTATCAACAACACTGACCGGACTTTCAGCCAGAATCGACACCGCAGGATAAATCACATCAAAACTGCCACGGCCAAACTCACGCGCCACCATTTCAGCTTCGTTTTCAAAGGTTACTAACACATCACCGATATTGCGCTGCATAAAAGTTGTAGTTGCGGCACGACCACCGGCATCTAACACCGGCACGTTTTTGAACAACGATTCCACATACTGACGTGCTTTAGCTTCACCACCGGCTTTTTGTGCCTGACCCCATGCAGCCAAATAGGTGTAACGACCATTACCGGTGATTTTTGGGTTAGGAATAATCACCGCCACACCTTGTTTGGTCAGGTCGTTCCAATCTTTGATTTGTTTTGGATTGCCTTTGCGTACCAAGAAAATCATGGTTGAAGTAAACGGGGCGGCATTGTCGGGCAGGCGTTGCTGCCAGTTTTTTGGCACTAAAGCGCCACGCTCAGCCAACAGATCAATGTCCGGTGCTTGGTTCATGGTAATGACGTCAGCTTCCAACCCACTCACCACGCTCATGGCCTGTTTGCTTGAACCACCATGCGACTGTTGCACCGCAATATCTTGGCCGGTTTGGGCTTTGTAAGATTTTTGGAATGCCGGATTGAGGTCTTTATAAAAGTCTCGCATGACGTCATAGCTGACATTCAAAATCGAGGTGTTGGCAAAAGCCGTTCCCGATAAAGCAAGGCTAAGTGCTAACACGGTTTTGCTGATAAAGGCTTTCATGGTCTGGCATCCTGATTGATTCACAATGAACGCGACTATACCTGTGCTTCTTTATTACCTGAAATATCATTTTGCAATACCAAAAATATATTTTGGTTATAACGATCTTGCCGGTAAGTCAGCGCTAGTTGCACCGCAATAAAAAATGCATAAAACATGTTTATTGTTGTAAACATCAAACCGTAAATTGCTTGACATTCTTTGGCCAGACATTGAAGGAAAACCATGATGTTCTCCCCTCAATCTTCCTCGATTGCCAATGCGATCTGTCATGAGTTAAACGCCGCCTGCCAACGCCTAAAACAATGCGAATCGGCACTCAGTGAACTGTTAGAAAACATCGAAGAAAGCTGGTCTCCAGCACAAACCAAACCATTACATCACGAGGGAGCACAAGGATGAGCGTGCGCTTACGCCTATTTGCCCTTGCACTGTTAGCCATAGGTGCCATGGGTTTAGTGGGTTTGTTGGGCTTATCTGGTATGCGGCTCAGCACAGAAGGTATGAAGCTGGTGGTGGATTTACACCTGCCAGCGGTGCAAGGCGTAGCAAATTTGAATAAACAGCGCTTGGCGATTGAGTTGGTACAATATCAACTGTTAACCGATGGCTTTATTCCGGAACCTGAACGGGTGAAACACACCCGACAACTCACACAACAACTGTGGCAAAACCTTGAACAGAGCAAAACCCATTACTTAGCCCTCGTTCGTGGAGAAAAAACGCAGGCACAATGGGCCAAAATTGAACCACTCTGGCAACAGTGGCAACAGCGATCACAACAACTTGATCATCTCTTAGCAGCGCCGGAAGTGACCGCGTCAGTGCTCGACCAATATCGGGCAGGGTTAGCCGACATGGCCCCGTTGATGCAACAGCTAGAGAATGAGTTAGAAACCTTGTTAGAGATGACCAACCGTATCGCTAATGAAAATGAAGCGGCATTGGTCGAAACCTTGCAACAAAATAGTCAGGCCATTCTGTGGTTTGGTTTATTAGCCACCGCTGGTTTTATTTTATTGGCGCAATGGATTATCCGCACCATTCTGCGCCCACTGAATGCCATGCGCACAACGGCGGAAAGTAGCAGCCAAGACCTTGATTTAACGCGGCGTTGTCAAATCAAAGGCCAAGACGAAATTGCCCGTACGGCACAAGCCTTTAACCACCTGCTAGACACCATCAGTCATAGCTTTGCCGTCATTGTGCAAGAAGGGGATAGCGTCAATCGCGTAGCAGAAGAAGTGGCTACTGCTTCACAACAAATTGCCTCCGCCACAGAAGTGCAAAGCGAATCATCAGCCAGTATTGCTGCGTCTGTCGAAGAAATGCTCACAAATATTGCCCAAATTGCAGGTAATGCCAATCAAGCACTACAGGCCTCTGAATCGGCACAGCAATTAGCCAGCAGTAGCGATAAAGTCATCGTGCAAGCCGCCCAAGAAATCCAAAACATGGTGCAAGCAATTCAAAGCTCGGCGGAGGATGTCTCACACTTGGCAGCGCGTACCGATGAAATCAGCCGCATTGTGCAAACCATTGCAGCGGTAGCAGAACAGACCAATTTATTGGCTTTGAATGCCTCGATTGAAGCGGCACGCGCCGGAGAGCAGGGGCGAGGGTTTGCCGTCGTCGCCGATGAAGTCCGGCAATTGGCAGAGAAAACTCGTGTTGCCACCACTGACATTAGCCAAACCATTGCTTGGGTACAGGAACAAACCCGACGAGCGGCAGATAATTTATTGCAGGGTGAGAAATTAGTCAGTTTTGGGGTATCGCTGATTAGCGGTTTGGTGAAACCCTTAAGCGAATTGCGCGATGGTGCAGTGGTAGCACGGCGGGAATTGAATGCCTTAACCGAAGCCTTACAGACCCAATCGGCGACCAGTCGTCATATTGGCAGTCATGTTGAGTCATTAGCGGCAGTTTCTGAACAAAACAGCGCTGCCGCGACACAATCGGCGTCGGCGGCGCAATCGCTAAATGACAGCGTTGGAGCATTGCGGCAGCAATTGGCGCGTTTCCGTTTGCCAGAAACGGTGTGAGTTAAGCCATTGACTCGGCAGATTCTTCTTGCCTTGGGGCCGTGTGTGAAGTGTGCGTTTCGATCAACACTCGATCACGGCCTTGTTCTTTTGCGGCATATAACAACAGATCAGCGCGGTGTAAGGCGTGATCTAGTGATTCCTCTTCACAAGCCTGCACAATCCCGCCACTAAACGTAACCACACCGTGTAGCAAATCAATAGCGTAGAGCTGTTGGCGTAATTGAATCAGGCATTGCTCGGCAATCGCGATCTCACCGGGTATCAACAACACAAATTCCTCACCACCGTGTCGGCCGGCAACCGCTTGTAGTGGGGTCGCCACTTTCTGTGCCAACTCAGCAAAGCGTTTTAAGACTTCATCGCCATAAGCATGACCAAAAGTGTCGTTTAGCCGCTTAAAGTGGTCTAAATCCATCAACGCCACACAGAATGGTTGTCCTTGCCAAGCTTGATAAGATTGCTCCATGGCGCGGCGATTAAACAAACCAGTTAACGTATCGCGTTCCGCCAACAGCCGCAGTTGTTCGGCCAATGCCGTAGCACGATCCCGTTCGAGCTGATAGCGCCGGCCATAGTTGTTGACCAAAATCAGCACGCACACCGCTGTGACAAAATAGCTAAACACCAAATCCCACTGCCGTACTTGTTCATTCGGATAGGGATAGACCCAGTGGGGATATTGCTGTTCGACCAATAACAACAGTACAGGCACCAATAAAAATAACAGCTGCAACGCCCGTTGTACCCGTCCCAAACTACGCAATACCACCGTGATATAAACCAAACCAATCAAGTAGAACATCAGCGTCGGGCCAGCCGAACCGCCGTTAAAAAACCAATTCAGTGGCAGATTAAACAACACAAATAAAAAGTTGAACGCCACCGCCATGATCTGAAAACGGCCACACCAACGGGATTGATACCAAAAAAATAGATACAGTGGCACCAGCATCAACATTGATATTGCATAGTTGGCCTCGGCGGTTTCCAAAGCCAAATTGAACACGGCTGCCACCAAATGCAAACCGCCCCCAACCAATAACAGGGCGTGATGGGTGTATTCAAACGGTTTATCTCGGCTGCCTAACCACCAAGCGGAACACCGTTGCCAATAATCATGTTTCATCACAGATTTTTTACCGAAAGCCTTGTTGCGTGGTCAATCACACCAGCATCATAAAGTCGTTGCGTATCCTGTATCAGGGTTTGCATACCGTGGGCTTGTCCTGTTTGTAACACCGAGAGCAATTGCGCGCTATTGCGCTCCCGAATTAAGTTTTTTACCGCAGGGGTAGACAGCAATAATTCAAATACAGCACAACGTTGGCCTTCTACCACCGTTGGTAATAAGGTTTGTGCTACCACCGCTAACAAGGTGTCGGCCAATATCGCCGCTGCCATATCGCGTTCAGCAGCAGGAAAACTATCAAGCAGGCGATCGACTGCGCTGACAGCCGAGCCGGTATGCAATGTAGCCAATACCAAATGCCCAGTTTCTGCTGCCGTTAGCGCCAGCCGCATCACTTCGACATCGCGCAATTCCCCGATTAACAAGACATCTGGATCTTGTCGTAAGGCGGCACGCAAGGCGTGTGCAAACGAGGGGCTATGTTGGCCAATCTCTCGCTGTTGAATCAGGGCATATTTCGCACTGTGTATCCATTCGATGGGATCTTCTAACGTCACAATATGCCGAGGCTGGGTGTGGTTGATGTATTGCACCAAGGCTGCCAGCGTAGTGGATTTTCCTGATCCAGTGGCACCGGTGACTAAAATTAGGCCTTGTTGCTGCAAACAACAGGCTAATAAGGCATCAGGTATCCCTAAATCGGCCAGAACCGGTAATTGCTTAGGCAAAAGTCGCATGGCACAGGATACGCCATGCTGTTGTAGAAAAATATTAAAGCGCACCCGACCCAGTTCAGGAAAAGATAGCGCAAAATCCTGTTCCTGTTCGCTTAATGCGCTGAGATAGGGCGCGATGGCTGGCTCTCGGTTTAGAATGCTCAACAGCGCTTCTGCGGTCAATATTGGCATGTCTAGGGTTTGTAACACCCCACCAATCCGCAAAACTGGCGCTGAACCACTCACCAAATGCACATCCGATGCCTTGTGTTGATAGGCAAATGCCAACAATTCAGATAACAACACGACAGAGCCTCCCTTTTCACAAACAGCATGTTTGATAGAAATTGATTATGACAGAAAACCTTACCCTTTCATTACAAGCCATCCAACAGCGTTTGCGCCAAGCAGAGCAAGCGGCCCAGCGGCCAGCCCATAGTGTGCAATTATTGGCAGTCAGCAAAACTGTCAGCGCCGATCGAGTGCGTCAAGCCTTTGCCGCAGGGCAAACCGCTTTTGGTGAAAACTATGTGCAGGAATGGCTGGAAAAGCAGCAAACCTTGGCCGATTTGGCGATAGAATGGCATTTTATTGGCCCATTACAGAGCAATAAAACACGCCATGTGGCAGAGTTAGCCAGTTGGATTCATTCTGTTGATCGGCTCAAAATTGCCCAACGCTTGTCTGAACAACGGCCATCTACGCTACCACCATTAAATGTCTGTCTTCAGGTTAATGTCAGTGGCGAAGCCTCAAAAAGCGGGGTCGATCCAGAACAAGCGTTAGCGTTGGCTCAGGCTATCGCTACCTTGCCCAAACTACGCCTACGCGGTTTGATGTGTATTCCAGAAGCCGCAGCAGATGAAGCCGCATTAGCGGCACAATTTCGCTGTTTACAGCAGTTATTTGTAGAATTGCAGCAACACGGTTTAACACTCGACACGCTTTCGATGGGGATGTCGGCTGATATCGAGCTGGCAGTGGCACAAGGTGCCACCATGGTGAGAGTGGGGAGTGCTTTGTTTGGTGCGCGGCCATCGTCTCAACGGGAAGGATGATTTGCAATGAATATTACATTTATCGGCGGCGGCAATATGGCAACCGCCATCATCGGTGGCTTAGTGAAATTGGCTGACACCCAAATTCGGGTGGTTGAGCCAAATGTAGCTAAGTGCACCGAATTGATTACCCACTTTCGGATTGCCGCTGGCGCAACCTTGCCAGCCCAGTTCGATGAACAAGAAATCATTGTGTTGGCGGTGAAGCCGCAACAACTCAAAGAAGTGTGCCAAGAGATTGCTCCACGCTTGAATCATGCCTTAGTGTTATCGATTGCCGCCGGTGTGGGTGTTGCCACCTTAAGCCGTTGGTTAGGTGGACATCAGCGCATTGTGCGAGTGATGCCGAATACGCCGGCACTGGTTGGCCTCGGTATCTCAGGTTTATTTGCCGAGGACACGCTAAGCCTTCGCGACCGTACAACCGCCACACAAATCATGGATGCAGTTGGCTCGACGCAATGGGTTGCAGATGAAAAAGCGATGGATGCCATCACCGCGATTTCTGGCAGTGGGCCGGCTTATGTGTTTTATTTAATTGAGGCCCTGCGCGATGCAGCATTAGCACAAGGCTTTGTCGAAGCCGAGGCCCGCGAATTGGCACTGGCAACATTTGAAGGAGCGGTTAAACTCGCCCGTGTCAGCGGAGAAGACCCTGCTCATCTACGTGCCAATGTCACTTCAAAAGGGGGTACGACCGAGCGGGCCATCCTACGCTTTGACCAAGAAGGGGTAAAACACGCCCTGATGGCTGGTGTGGCAGATTGCCGCGCCCGTTCGGAAGAATTAGGTCAATTACTCAATCAGGAAAACCACTGATGCTGCTGGAAACCCTGCGTTTTTTGTTCAAAACGGTCAGCGATTTGTTTGTTTTGGTGGTGTTGTTGCGCTTTTATTTACAGCTCGTGCGCGCCCCTTTTCAACACCCACTGGTACAATTTGTCGTTTCCCTCACCAATTTTGCCGTCTTACCATTGCGACGTTGGGTGCCCAGTATCAAACACTATGACAGCGCAACGTTGTTACTGGCGCTGTTGGTATCGCTGTGTTCAACATCGGTGTTATTGGTGTTGTCGCCTTATCCCTTTAACTTCACCGCCCCCCCCACTTGGCTAGGTGTGGCTTTATTGTCGATTCTGGAACTGTTTCGGGCTTCGCTGCATCTATTGATGGGAGCAGTGATCGTACAGGCGATTTTGTCTTGGGTCAGTCCTTATAATCCGCTGGCCCCTCTGCTCGATCGTCTGACCACCCCATTTTTACAACCTTTCCGCCGTTTGAACGTTGGCGGTGTTGATTTGTCTCCACTGGCATTGTTATTGCTGATTCAAGTGATCCTGATGCTACCAGTGACATGGATTGAACAGAGCGTGTTCAATTTGTTAACGCGAGTGTTATCCTGATGGCAACACGTTGCGTTAACGCAAAACATCATCCGGCAAAAAGCGCCAAGCTTAGCGCTCGATGGTGATCTTCCTTGTTTATGGAGAATTCAAAAATGAAAAAAGCAATGCTGATTGCTGCTGCCCTGAGCGCAAGTTTTGCTGCTGCCCCTGCTTTTGCCAATCTGCAACTGGCACAGCAAAAAGCCTGTATGTCCTGTCACGCAGTGGATAAGAAAGTGGTGGGCCCAAGCTACAAAGAAGTGGCAGCTAAATACAAAGGTCAAAAAGACGCTGAAGCCAAACTGGTTCAGAAAGTGATCAAAGGCGGCGTGGGTACTTGGGGTCAAATTCCAATGCCAGCGAACAACGTCAGCGAAGCTGATGCGAAAACCCTAGTCAAATGGGTCTTGGCTCAGTAATTGTCTGACCAAACGCTGCCTCATCTCCCACGATGAGGCGGCTTGGACCAAAAATAGCTTTGCCGCTTTCTATACCATTTCCCCTTGGCGCTTGTTTGACGCATGCTGGTCAAACCGCAACATCGCCAAACACGCTTCTTCTACACCTGCCCAAACCACCTCTGGCCGTTTCACTGTTGGCAATGCCCTAACTGCTCTGTTTTCATCAGACAGATCCTACGGCGACAAGCAGATGAAAAAACGGAGAAATTCTCGGCTCAAAGTGATGACCACTTGCTGAATCGCTTGCAGTACAATTGCCGCTTTACACCTAAGCCTTAGTGCAAAATTTTATAAAAAAAGCACTAATGAGCATTTTTCTGTCTTTAGCGACTCTGTTACAGTCTGTGCCGCACTGTGTGATCCGCGTGCGGCTTCTTTTTTTGGGTAGCTTATGATTCGTATCCGCAACCTCTATAAAACCTATCAAGTCGATGGGCGCGCCGTCACTGCGTTGCGCGATATCAACTTGGAAATTGGTCGGGGGGAAATTTTTGGCATTATTGGCCGTTCCGGTGCCGGTAAAAGTAGCCTTATTCGTACCTTGAATCTGTTAGAACGTCCTAGCAGCGGTCACATTGAAATCGATGGTCAAGACATCACCGCATTAGACGCACAAGGTTTGGTCAACCTACGTCAACAAACGGGTATGGTGTTTCAACACTTTAATTTGTTGATGGCACGTACTGTGGAAGAAAACATTGTCTTTCCACTCAAACTTGCTAAAAAACCTATCGATCCACAGCACATTCAACAGTTATTAGAATTGGTTGGCCTACAAGATCACCGCCATAAATATCCGGCACAGCTGTCGGGTGGACAAAAGCAGCGGGTGGGGATTGCACGGGCATTAGCCAATGCCCCGAAATTATTGCTGTGCGATGAAGCCACGAGTGCATTAGATCCACAAACCACACAAGCCATTTTGCAACTGTTGTTGGATATCAACCGCCGCATGGGGCTGACCATTGTGTTAATCACCCATGAAATGAATGTGGTTAAAAGCATTTGTGACCGAGTGGCAGTGATTGATGCCGGCGAAATTGTGGAATTGGGCCCTGTGAGTGAGATTTTCCTCCATCCCGCCCACCCTGCGACGCAAAGTATGTTGGCGGAAAGTGGTGGACAAAACGAAGCAGAATGGCAAGCGGCATTGGCAATGGCCCAAGGTGCGGTATTGCGACTGAGCTTTACCGGCGCCACGACACACCAACCGTTATTACACGAGTTAGCGCAGCAGTGGGGCATTGCCTTCAATATCCTGCACGGTACTATTGGCCGGATTAAAGACACCCCCTACGGTCAACTGATTGTTGAAGTGGCGCAGGCCAACACAGTCGATATCACCGCCTTACAAGACGCTTTCGCGGCACGCGGTGTTCGCACTGATATTCTGCAACAAGGAAAACGGCCATGATTGAATTTGTGAATCTTGACCTTGCCGAGCTGTGGCAGGGCACACAGGAAACGCTGATTCTGACCGGCGTTTCATTATTTTTTACCGTGTTATTGGGCTTGCCGCTTGGTGTCTTACTATTTTGGTCAAGTAGCCCGCAGCTACAAGGCCATAAAGGGCTATATCGGGTCTTATCGTTGGTGGTGAATGTGTTGCGGTCATTGCCTTTCATCATCTTATTGATCGTGATGATTCCGCTCACCGTGTGGCTTATCGGGACCTCAATTGGTGTAGAAGGAGCTATCCCTCCTTTAGTCGCAGCAGCAGTGCCCTTCTTTGCACGCTTAGTTGAAAACGTGTTGCGCGATTTGGACAAGGGCATTATCGAAGCTTGCCAAGCGATGGGGGCTCAACGGTGGCAGATTTTATGGTTGGCTTTATTACCAGAAGCCTTGCCGGGGTTGTTGGCGGCTGTCACCGTAACCGCTATTAGTTTGGTCGGTTATTCTGCGATGTCGGGGGTGATTGGTGGCGGCGGTTTGGGGGATTTAGCCGTGCGCTATGGCTATCAACGCTTCCAAACCGACGTGATGGTCGTCACGGTCTTCATTTTGATCGTGTTAGTTCAGGTTCTACAGTGGGCAGGCGATAAAGCCGTTGCTCATTTCACTCGGAAATAAAGGATATTAAAAATGAAACGAATCAGTCTGATTGCAGCTAGCGTTGTCGCGGCTTTTGCTGTGAATGCCCATGCTGAAAAATTAAGTGTGGGCGCGACTGCCGTGCCTCACGCTGAAATTTTGGAGTTTGTGAAACCCAAGCTGGCTAAAGAAGGTGTGGAATTAGAAGTTAAGGTCTTTACCGACTATGTGCAGCCTAACGTACAAGTGGCAGAGAAAAAGTTAGATGCCAACTTTTTCCAACACAAGCCCTACCTCGACACCTTTAATAAAAACAAAGGCACGTCGCTGGTAACGGTAACGGCGGTTCATGTTGAACCGTTTGGCGCCTATTCACAAAAAGTGAAAGCGGCCAAAGATTTGAAAGAAGGCGCACGAGTAGCGATTCCAAACGATCCTTCTAACGGTGCCCGTGCTTTGTTGTTGTTACAAGCACAAGGCTTAATCAAGCTGAAAGATCCAAGCAATTTGTTGGCAACAGCAAAAGACATCACCGACAACCCGAAAAAGCTGAAAATCACTGAGTTAGAAGCAGCGACCTTGCCACGCATCTTGAATCAAGTCGATTTGGCTTTGATCAATACCAACTACGCTTTAGAAGCCAAGCTGGTGCCGACTCGTGATGCGCTGTTTATCGAAGGAGCAAAATCACCCTACGCCAACATTTTGGTTAGCCGCAGCGATAACAAAGACAGCCCAGCACTGAAGAAACTGGCGACGGCCTTAACTGGTGCCGATGTCAAAGCGTTCTTGCAACAGAAATACCAGGGCGCGATTGTGCCGGCATTCTAAACCAGAGAGATCGGTTGGGTTGCTACAACAGTGGCAGCCCTAAGCATGCACAGAGAGGGCGGCGTCTTCGCTGTCCTCATCGGCATAACGCTGTCGAATGGCTAATACCTCCGGCAAAATCGCCAAGAAATGCGCCACCAAATTGGGGTCGAAATGTTTGCCAGACTGCTCTTTTAAGAAGTTGACTGCGTCCTCAATCGGCCACGCTCGTTTATCCCCTGCGCCGTAAAACCTCGCCATTCATGGCGGGGATATCAGGCGCAAACGGCAAAGCCGTTTTAGGGTTTTGTGTTGTGGTTGTAAAGTAAAAACAAATCAATGTTTACTTTGCTGTTTGTATAATAAACGCATGAAACGACTTCAAGCCTTCAAATTCCAACTGACACC
>NZ_ATVC01000023.1 GCF_000420525.1 Aquaspirillum serpens DSM 68 | reverse complement strand
AGGTCTTTCGATCCCCAGCTTTCCTCCTCAGAGCGTATGCGGTATTAGCACACCTTTCGATGCGTTATCCCCCATTACTCGGCACGTTCCGACGCATTACTCACCCGTTCGCCACTCGTCAGCGGACCGAAGTCCCTGTTACCGTTCGACTTGCATGTGTAAAGCATGCCGCCAGCGTTCAATCTGAGCCAGGATCAAACTCTTCAGTTCAATCTCTGTTTAAACTTTTTTTGGTTCCCAAACTTCATTCTTGCGTTTTTTCTTTGTGCAAGCGCTTGATGTCCAAGCGCTTACACCTATCGGTTGTATTCTGTTAAAGATCGAATCAAACAACTTAAACTTGAAAGCTGCCTGCCGCTGCTGTGTTGCAGCGAGGAAGCGAACTATACCCACCTCTCTCACATCCGTCAACACCTACAAACTGAAAAAGTTTAGGAATTTAGATAAATCATTGATTTTTTAAAAAAAGAATTGCTGCCACTTAGCAGCAATTCTTCAAACAACACCGGAGTTACAAGACGTAGCGCGCCAAATCTTCGCGCTGAGACAAGCTTTCTAAGCGTAAATCAACATAATTTGCATCAATTTCGACTTCGCCAGTCTTGGCATTAAAGCTTAAATCTTCTAATAACCGTTCCATTACGGTGTAAAGCCGCCGCGCGCCGATGTTTTCAGTTTTCTCATTGACACTGAAAGCAATCTCAGCCAGCCGACGGATACCGTCCTCTTTGAATTGCACCTGACAACCTTCAGTAGCTAAGAGTGCCTGATACTGTTGTGTCAAACAGGCATCGGTTGCAGTCAAGATACGTTCAAAATCGGCAACCGATAGAGACTTCAATTCAACGCGGATAGGAAAACGCCCCTGCAGTTCAGGAATCAAATCTGATGGTTTTGCAAGATGGAATGCACCGGAAGCAATGAATAAAATATGGTCGGTTTTCACCATGCCATATTTGGTATTCACGGTAGTACCTTCTACCAAAGGCAGTAAATCGCGCTGCACACCGGCACGGGAGACATCGGCCCCATGACCTTCGCTGCGGCTGGTAACCTTATCAATCTCGTCTAAGAATACAATGCCGTTTTGCTCTACATTATTCAGGGCGGCCTGTTTAATGTCGTCTTCGTTGAGCAATTTAGCCGCTTCTTCCTCCAGCAATAATTTACGCGCCTCAGCGATTTTCAGCTTACGGCTTTTCTTCTTGCCAGTGTTCATATTGGCAAACATGCCTTGGATTTGTTGGGTCAACTCTTCCATACCAGCAGGTGCCAACATTTCAATGTGTGGTGCGGCTTGTTGAAGTTCGATATCAATTTCTTTATCGTCCAACTTACCTTCACGCAACATTTTGCGAAACTTTTGTCGTGTTTCATTATCTTGACGCACAGGTTCGGCTGGCTCGTCAGCAAAACCAATCACTGGCGAACGAGCCGGAGGCAACAGGGCGTCCAAAATCCGTTCTTCTGCAGCATCCTCAGCCCGATGCCGTTGCCGAGTCATCGCCTGTTCGCGTTCTTGTTTGATGGCAATTTCCATCAGATCACGAATAATCGAATCGACATCACGGCCCACATAACCGACTTCGGTAAATTTAGTGGCTTCGATTTTGATAAAAGGGGCATTCGACAAGCGTGCTAAACGCCGAGCAATTTCTGTCTTACCCACCCCAGTCGGCCCAATCATCAAAATATTCTTAGGGGTGATTTCATGCCGTAATGGCTCGGGCACTTGTTGTCGCCGCCAGCGGTTACGCAAGGCAATGGCAACGGCTTTCTTGGCTTCTTGTTGTCCGACGATATGTTTGTCGAGTTCGTGCACAATCTCTTGTGGCGTCATTTGGCTCATAATCGGTTCAACTCAATCCAGTGTTTCGATCAAATGATTTTGATTGGTATAAATACAAATATCGCCAGCAATCGTGAGCGATTTTTTCACAATGTCAGCCGGACTCAAATCGGTGTTTTCGAATAAGGCCCGTGCAGCAGATTGGGCAAAAGCACCGCCTGATCCAATAGCGGCAATCCCTTGTTCTGGTTCTAACACATCACCATTCCCAGTAATAATCAAGGTTGCTTCACGATCAGCCACAATCAGCATGGCTTCTAAACGACGCAGCATGCGATCGGTACGCCAATCTTTAGCCAATTCAACAGCTGCGCGAACCAGATGGCCCTGATGTTTTTCTAACTTTGCTTCAAAACGCTCAAATAAGGTGAAGGCATCAGCTGTTCCACCAGCAAAGCCAGCTAGCACTTTATCGTGATACAAACGGCGAATTTTGCGCGCGGTTGATTTAATGACGATGTTACCCAAGGTCACTTGGCCATCGCCGCCCAGTGCCACTTGTTGGCCCCGGCGAATCGACACGATTGTCGTTCCATCAAATTGTTGCATGTCATGCCCTTAAAAAACGAGACGCCACACGACCACGTTGGCGAGAGGGATAAATGCCGACATTGGCAGAAATTGCAAGCAACCATATCACACAGCCCAGCTGCGACACTCTGTCGCAAGACAAGAAAAGAAAATTGTGGCGAGATGAGGGGTATGATCAGACTTGTTTACAAATGAGAAGTGTTATCGTTATCATAGTAAGATGTCACGTTTATCCCATACCCTCTCTTTTGGCTTTGTGTTACTCGCCCACGCCGGCGTACTGTTTGCCTTGCAACACAGTAGCGCAGTAGACAAAACACCGCCGCCTCAACCACAACTGTTGCAGTTAGTGGATGCGACAGTGCAAGCGCCGACACCACAACCACCGGCACCCGAGCCCGCCAAACCTGAACCACGCAAAGAAAAACCGGCTCCAAAGAAAGAGGTCAAACAAACCACTTTACCAACGCCGAAAAAGCCTATTGCACGTCCACAGGTGCCCTCAAATGCCATCACGCAGGCAAACACACCGGATACATCAAGCACAGCACAAGGCGAACAGACAGAACAGGGCAAAGAAGGCAAAAGCAGCCCTCATGCCGCACCAGAAAAAGAAACAGCGCCCAATTTTGCTGCAGCCTATCTTTCAAACCCTAAACCAGCCTATCCCGCCTTATCTTTAGATCTGAACGAAGAAGGTACGGTACAGCTAAAAGTCGAAGTCAGTGCCAGCGGTCATCCCACAACAGTGGCACTACATCGTAGCAGCGGTTTTCCACGATTAGACCGTGCTGCATTAGAAGCCGTGAAACGGTGGCGTTTTATCCCTGCCAAACGCGGCGAGACTGCTATTGCAGGTTCGGTCATTGTTCCACTCAACTTTAATATCAAACAACAGGGTTAACGATGGATCTCTCTCTGGTTTTCAGCCAAGGTGATGGCATTCTGATTGCTGTCTTTTTATCTTTATTACTGATGTCGATCAGCAGCTGGTGGCTGATTCTGACACGTAGCCTTCATTTATTTCAGACCAAACGGCAAAACCGCCAATTTAATGATGCTTTCTGGCAAGCCACTGATTTACACAGTGCGGCACAGCTGATTCAAGGCCAAGAAGCCCCATTGGCTCGGGTGGCACAGAGCGGCCTCGATAGCCTTAATCGCCATCAAGCCCAAGCCACTCGTACCTTAGGGCAACATTGTTCACTGGATGAATTTTTGGTGCGTAATATCCGCATGAGTCTGGCTCGTGAAACCGGCCGATTAGAGCATGGCATGACTTGGTTAGCGACAGTAGGTGCTACAGCACCATTTGTGGGTTTGTTCGGTACAGTTTGGGGGATTTACCATGCTTTGGTCGGTATTGCCGGTGCAGGGCAGCTCTCGATTGCAGCCGTAGCAGGGCCAATTGGTGAAGCTTTGGTTGCCACTGCCGCCGGTTTGGCCGCTGCCATTCCTGCCGTTGTAGCTTACAACGCGTTTTTGCGCGCCAATCGGGTGATTGCACAAGATTTAGATGGTTTTGCTCACGATTTACATGCGCAATTGCTCAGTGCGGAGAAGGCATAATGGCATTCGGTGGATTTGATAAAGGAAGTTCTGCACCGATGGCAGAAATCAATACAACGCCGCTAGTCGATGTGATGCTGGTGCTGTTGGTGGTATTTATTATCACCGCGCCGGTACTCAGCCACGCGATTAAAGTGGATTTACCTCAGGCCACCGCCTCGGAACATAAAGAGGATGTCAAAGCGATTCGCTTTACCATTGATGCCGAGGGGAAATATTTTTGGAATGATGAGCTGATAGCGGAAACAGCCTTGGCCGGACGTTTTGCCGATGCCGCCCGTAGCAATCCACTGGTTGAGCTTCATCTACGCGCTGATCAAACCGCTCACTACGGCCCAGTCGCTCGTGTCTTAGCACAAGCACAAGAGAATGGTGTCACCCGAATCGGATTTGTTACCGAAGTCCCCGCAAAACCGCAGTAAGTGATATCGCTCAGTTCAGGATTGTGCGTGCTGCCAAGCGATATATTCCGAACGCCGCAGCCTGTCACACAATGTCGTGCAAGCGCGACACAATTATGTCGGGCAATGTGTCGCGCCTCAAACCAGAATTGTCGCGCTTTGGCTCAAATTGTCACACAAGCGCGACACCTACCTCTTGCTGATTCGTTGCTGTGCCAGTGCTCCAGAGGGTAGAAACCATTTCTAACATCAAAGCCGCAGTATAATAGGCGACATGAAACCACTGTCTCCGCGCTCGCGCCTTAAAGGCGATCCTTTCTTGCCCAATCGTTTTATCTTTGGCGATGCCATTGATGAAAATGGGATTGAAGAATACGAATATCTGATTCACACCGAAACACCTGCTTTTGTGTGCCGGATTATGCGCAAAAGCATTGAGCTGCCCGCCACTAGCGCCAGCAATGTCCACGGGGGACAAAGCGCCATGCTGTACGACCCCGATGAGGACGTCAGCTATTACGCTTGCAGTGATGGCATCGCTTTTACCGACTTTATCTTTTTCCAAGACGAACCCACCGCCGGTGCGTTAAAGAAAATCTGTGATGAAGCGATGGTACATTATTGGCGTTTGGATGAGGCCTACAACGCCCAACGCGAAGGGCCACCGTTGCGCCCATTACGCTGTCTACCAGCAGCGACACTCGACGCCGAAGAATTAGCACAGGAAATTCAATCGTTGCTCGACAGCGCACGCCAAGCCAACCAAGACGCCATGTATCGGCCAACGCTGATGGCACGGGTGCACCAAGCCTTACTCAGCGGTGATGCACGCGTCTTAACCGAAGCACAATTAGCGCTAACAGAACAACCGATTTTGCGTGAGGCCTTGCTGAATACCGCCCGTGACTTAATCGCACAACCGGATATTGCACGCGAAGATGGCACATTTCAGCCTTACGACCTGTGGGCAATGCCATTGATTTACACCATGCCACACCTCGGGCACTGTTGGTATTTTCCACAGTTGTCTGAACTTGAAGGGGTGTTGCGCGAGACCTATGGCCTAGGACGAGCCAGCCTACTGCATGTCTCACCCACGGTTTTTTCTGTTGAAATGTTGCGTGAAAGCCATTGCCAACAGTTGGTTCATGTTGCGCCAGCGTTAGATGCCGGCGACGCCTTTATTCCGGAAGAACTGGAAAAAATGGTGGCAGCCTATGAAAAAGACCGCAGCCAAACCACGCCCCGCTTAGTCTTAGCGTGGGTGGTCTTTAGCGTGGCACGCGGCAGTCTGACTCCAGACAAACGCCCAGCTGGCAATTTATTGCTCGATGCAGCGATGCCAGTGGTCGAAAATGCGTTGGATGAAACCATTGAATATGGCGAAGCCACATTATTCGCCCCAGAACCTCTATGGGAAAGCTTGGCCACCGGCACACAAGAATACAACCTACGGCGGTTATTCTTTACGGTCACGGTATTGGAAAAAAGCGTGGGGTTGGATGGCATCAAAGTCAGTATTGAATACCAACCAGATGCCTTAGCCTTTCAGTTGAGTTTTAAACATGCCAAAGGCCATGAACTCACCGGCTTTGCTTGGCTATTACCCCCTGATTTGGCGCCCGACCGTGATGCAGCGCTGGAAAGTCTGCATCACGCTTTGATGAGTTTGGGCCTATACAGTGGAGAAGTCCGCAACACACTGCATTAGTGCGTGGCGTTTCCCATCGCCAACGCCAATTCAACGCTGGCTTGATAGTGTCGCTCGGCATCGTCTGGTCGGTCCAAGCTTTCGAACATCTGTGCCAACGCGGCATGAGCAGCCAAACTCGGTTCGACCGACAAACTCGCCTCGAAATAGCTCTGGGCTTTGCCCCAGAGCTGTTGTGCCAAGGCCAACCAACCTAACAGCAACAGCAAACGGTAGTCGCGGCGGTGTTCTTCTAACCATGCCTCTGCACGCTTCACCAGCGAGAGCCGGCTTGTTTCGCTGAGTTCTGCCGCTACCTCGACCAATTCTTCTAATAGCTCGGTTGACCACTGTTGATCCAACGCGGCCACCAGCAATTCTGCTGCCGTATCGACTTCCTCAAACTGAGCATACCGGCGCACCACCGGTAACAGAATTTCATGGTGCATCCGCTCGGTAGTCGGTAATTTTTGCCACCACTGTTGCAACTCAGCCAAATCAAGAAATCCCTCTAGCTGTAAAAGCCACGCTGCACGACGATAACGCTGCGCTTGTTCTTGCGTAATGCCTTCCGACTTTTGCAGTTTTTCGATCAACGGCAATGCCAAGTCAGGTGCATTTTGCAACAGTCGGATTTTCATTTCGAGTTTTAACGCGGCGGTCAAACTCGGTGAGATTTCACGCGCAGCGGTCACCGCTTGCAAGGCAGAATTGAGGCGTTTTTCATCAAAATACAGTTCGGCTTCCTGCATATGACGGGCCAGTTGTACCGATGAAGGTAATTGGTCTAAGGCAGCAAAATGGCTATCACGACGGGCATAATCTTTGGTGCGATGTGCCGCTTGAGCAGCCAATAACAACGCCAAAGCACGGCTTTCAGCGCTTTCTTCGTCATCCAACGACTTCACTGCCTCGCGTTCCGCTTTTTGATAACGCCCTTCCAAATAGGCCAAAGAAGCATCACGCAAAGCATGGCGCGC
Source organism: Aquaspirillum serpens DSM 68 (assembly GCF_000420525.1). GTDB lineage: Bacteria > Pseudomonadota > Gammaproteobacteria > Burkholderiales > Aquaspirillaceae > Aquaspirillum > Aquaspirillum serpens. The sequence goes on along the minus strand of NZ_ATVC01000023.1, from coordinate 27,663 downwards.
AGCAGTTAATTTTTTCTGCCGTTGGAAGCGTTTCACTTCCTCCGGCAAGCGGAAAGCCACCGCCAACCCACGCAACACACCATAAGCCACCACAATCGCCAAAATCAGGATTACCACCGCCATATTGAGCGACAGTTCCACGCGATAGGGCGGCAACACCAAAATGGCATAACCTGTATTGACCTGTGCAAATAACGACAACCCAACTGCCAAGGCAAATAAGCCGACTAACCAGAGGACAAATTTCATGCGCCCTCCTGCGCCGGTATCACGGGCGCCACAGGGCGGTTTTGCGTTGAGCCTTGCGCCGCACGAACAGCATTGAGACTATTCGCCAAATCGGGCACCACGACCGCCACGGGGCTTTGTTGTAATTCCACACAGCTGGTTAACCACGTGGCCACTTTCTCCGAACGGGTGTCGAAATGACGGCGCACATGCTGTTCAACCGCCGAAAGCGTGGTACGGAAATGATTTTCTTCGCCTTGCAATACGGCTAACCGTGCATCCAAGAGCTGTAATCGCAGATTTTCACGCAAGAAATAGCTTTGTTCTGGCGTTAATAACAAAGCATCGGGTTGATCGAGATGACGGACGCGAACAAGACGGGCAAATTCACTCCACAACTGTTGTAAGAATGGCGACAGATAAGCCGTAAATCCATCGCCTTGCTCAGCCTTCGCCACCGGGCTGTGGCTTGGTTGTGTCCGCTCAATATCAATTTGCAACGGCAAACTGTCCACCGCATACGCCAAGCGATCCAGTTTTACCGTTAAACCGACTTTATCCACGTGGGGCAAAGCACGCAGCGTTTGTAGGTCTTGGCTAATCGCCTTACGCAAGGCAATAAATTGCGGTTGTTCTTGTTGGTTTAACCGCTCGTCTAATAACGACAACGCGGTAATCGCCGCAGGAATATTGCCGGCCAATTGAAGCTGTTGTGTTGCAACGGTCAGTGCGTGCTCAATTTCGGCCAATTTCCAATCATCCCGCGAGTGATTAAGCTCTTGGTACATATTTTGGATCGTGGCAAATTGTCCAGCGGCCTCGTTCACACGGGTTTCCATCGTGCCTAATCGAGCCGTCAAAGACTGAATAGCCTGTTGGGTTTGTTCGGCTTGTGCTTTCAAAGCCTGATTGGCGTTAAGTTGATCACTCAGCTTACGCGCCAGTTCGGTTTGTGCACTGTGCAAAACTTGTCGTGACTCAAACCATTGCCAACCGGCAATGCTCAACGCCAGCACAGACACAACCAAGGGCACACCCACCGACCAGCGGCGAGAGTGTGGAGCCAGCGGCGAAGCTGGCGTAGCAGAAGAAGTTTCAACGGTCATCGATAGCTCTGAACCATGTATCTAAAGCGGAAAGCGTGTGTTGTTCACCCGCTCGCGTCACCATCACATGCGGTGCCCCCAATTGACGTAATGTCTCGCCAATTCGAGGATGGGGTACCACAAACAACAACGATTGTAGCCTTGCCAACTCGATTGCGTCAGCTTGTTGCCACAAGTGTTGTGCAATTTCTCGACTACTGACCACCACAGCTTGGGGAGAAAAGGCCTGCCAAGCCGGCCAATCGACAGCCAATACTTGGCGCCGATAACAGCTTTTCACCACCACCTGAGCCCCTTGCGCCATCAGGTTTAGTGCCAAATCCGGTCGCCCTTGTTCACCATTGATGAGCAACACCGTTTTTCCATCCACAGCTTGCCATTCTGGCAATGCCAATAACGCCTCACTGTCATCTGCGGCAGTCGGAAAAGAGACTGGGCGCGAGGTGTAACGTGCTAAACGTTTGGCACTGGCCGCCCCCACCGTGGCAAAGCGAGTGTGGGACAGCAAAAACGGCGCCATCGCCGGCCACGACACATCAATCGCGCTCGGACTGACCCATACCACCCAATCTGCTGCCGGCACGGCTGTGGATAACTCAGCGAGAACCGCTGCAATCGGCACAATCTCTAACAACGGTGCGAACAACACCGCAGCGCCTTGTTGGCGTAACTGTGCGGCTAATGCGGCACTCTGTGGTAACGGGCGAGTCAACGCGACCCGCACCCCTTGCAATGCCGACATCAGGCCTGCGCCAGTTGCGAAATAATCGCTGCCGCGCCTTGTTCGCATAATTGCGCAGCCAGTTGTTGCCCCAGTTGCTCGGCTTCGGCAGCGGGCGCTTGCGCTTGTGCGGTATAAACCACACGCCCATCCGGCTCAGCCACGAAAGCACGCAAGGTGAGCATACCGTGTTGCAGTTCAGCATATCCTCCCAAAGGTACCTGACAGCTACCGCCCAAGGCTCGACTCATCGCCCGTTCAGCAGTCACACATGCGGCAGTCTCAGCATCATTTAGCGGCGCCAGCAATGCCAAAACATCCTCACGATCAGCCCGAATCTCAATCCCAAGGGCACCTTGACCCACCGCTGGCAAACTTTGTTCTGGTGATAATTCAAGGCGGATTCGCTCGGTCAAACCCAACCGTTTTAAACCAGCGGCCGCCAACACAATGGCGTCAAACTCGCCCTCGTCTAATTTGCGTAATCGGGTTTGCACATTACCACGCAACGGTTTCACTACTAAATGCGGGAAACGAGCGCGGAGTTGGCTTTCTCGACGCAAACTCGATGTGCCGACCACCGCCCCCGCTGGCAAATCCTCCAACGAAGCATAGTGATTAGACACCAAGGCATCACGCGGGTCTTCGCGTTGCAAAATCGCCGCCAAGGCAAACCCTTCTGGCAAATGCATGGGCACATCTTTCAACGAATGAACCGCTAAATCGGCGCGGCCCTCGGCTAAGGCGGTTTCAAGTTCTTTCACAAACAAACCCTTACCACCGATTTTATTCAGTGTCACATCAAGAATACGATCGCCTTGCGTGGTCATCCCCAATAATTGGATCTCTAGATCAGGATAAAGGGCTTGTAGACGGGCTTTTACGTGCTCGGCTTGCCATAAGGCAAGGGCACTTTCACGGGTTGCGATCACTAATTGCTTCATTTTGTATTCCTTTGTGGTAATTTTGTTGTAATTCTAACATTCGGCCCCGTGCTGCTTGTTCGGATTCGCGCAAATTTGCGGCGGCATGTCTGCTGATTTTCTTTTACCATCCGACTACATAGCGAGAAAAAATGAACGGAGAACTCGACAAGGACCTTCCCCTGCGTCACGACCGCGCCCGCCTCGACCGTCTGTTAGCCGAGGTCATTCGTGAACAAAAAGGTGAAACTGTCTTTCGTGAAATCCAAACGATTCCGGCCCGCGCACGGGAAACCCTAGGCACACCGGCGTTTGCTGAATTGGTCCATAGCATGTCCCCTGAAGCCGCCGCCACCTTGGTGCGTGCTTGTGGGTTTTATGCACAGCTTGCCAATTTGGCCGAAGACCTGCATCACAACCGCCGCCGCCGTGCCCACAAACGGGCTGGCTCGGCACCACAGCAAGGTAGCCTTGAACGCGCCATCCGCCGCTTAAAACAAGACAATGTTTCGTTTGATGCCTTGGAAGAATTATTCCGTCACGCCTGCATTGTACCTGTGTTAACCGCACATCCAACCGAGGTACAACGGCAAAGCGTATTGGATGCCCAACGCGCCATCCGCAAATTTCTGGTGCAACTGAACAATCCAGAGTTATTGGCGGAAGAAGAAGAAATTTTAGAAGCCAAAATCAAGCGGGTTTTGGTCACACTGTGGCAAACCAGCGAAATCCGTCCCTTTAAGCTCAATGTACGAGATGAAATTGAAAACGGCGTCGCCTACCATCCACTGACCTTTTTTGCCGCACTGCCCGCGCTCTATCATCGTTTGGAAGAAGGCATCGCCGCCGAATGGGGAAAAACCATTAATCTGCCGAGTTTTTTCCGCATTGGCAGTTGGATTGGTGGCGACCGTGATGGCAATCCTTTTGTCGATGCACAGGTGGTACAACATGCGCTTTCACGACAAGCCGAAGTGGCATTCCGTCACTATGGCTATGAATTAGAAGGGCTGTATCGTGAAATGTCGCTGTCTTTGCGACATATCCAAGTCAGTCCAGCCCTGCAAGCGCTGGCTGAACACTCCCCCGATCATGCAGAAAGCCGCCGTGAAGAACCCTATCGCCGCGCTTTAGCCCATGTTCTTGCTCGTCTCTCGGCCAGTGCCGCCGCCCTTGGCGTCAATTATCAACACCGCTATCAACAACCCGATAGCCAACCGTACCCACATCAACAGGCATTAAGCGACGATCTGCGAACGATTGCCGAATCGCTGGAACAACATGGCAGCAGTGTCCTGACCCAAGGTCGGTTAAAACGCCTACGCCGTGCGGTGGAGGTATTTGGTTTCTTCTTAATGCCACTCGATATGCGGCAACATGCGGAAATTTTCGCCCATGTGGTAGCAAATTTATTCCATCACGCTGGTGTTGAAAATTATCTGGAATTGGATGAGGCAGGACGTCGGGCCTTATTGCTGCAAGAACTCAGCCATGCGCGGCCGTTATATTCTCCCTTCGTCAGCTACGATGAATTGACTGAAAAAGAGTTGGCCATTTTCCGCATGGCACAGGCACTGCAACAACGCTATGGCGAAGAAGCGCTGCCCAATTGCATTATCTCTAACTGTGCTCAAGCCTCTGATTTGCTGGAAGTGGCGTTGATTTTGAAAGAAACCGGCCTGTTATTGCCCAACAACAGCCAAGCCACCGCCCGCATGAACATCATTCCATTATTTGAAACGGTGGAAGATTTGGATGCCTGCGCTCGGGTGATGAGCGAGTTATTTGCCTTGCCGTGGTATCGCAATATGTTGCGTAGCCGCGATGACACGCAAGAAGTGATGCTCGGTTACTCGGACAGCAATAAAGACGGCGGTTATTTCACCAGCCAATGGGAGCTCTATCAGGCCGAATGCCGTTTGGTCGATGTGTTCCAAGCCGCCGGTGTCAGAATGCGCCTGTTCCATGGTCGTGGGGGGTCAGTGGGACGTGGCGGCGGCCCATCGTACGAAGCCATCATCGCCCAGCCCCCCGGCACGGTAGCGGGTCAAATTCGTATTACCGAACAAGGCGAGGTCATTTCGTCTAAGTATTCCGACCCAGAAATTGGTCAACGCAATCTCGAAGCGCTGTTAGCCGCCACCCTCGAAGCCAGCTTAGCCAATCACACCCACGTCAGTACCGATGAGAGTTTGCTTGGAGAATTGTCGAAGGCAGCGCACCGCGCTTATCGCCAGTTGGTGGAAAGCGAAGGCTTTATGCAGTATTTCCTTGAAGCCACACCGATTCGTGAAATTGCACGACTCAATATCGGCAGCCGCCCTGCTTCGCGCAAAACGCTGGAGAGTATTAAGGATTTACGCGCCATTCCGTGGGTGTTTAGCTGGATGCAGTCGCGGGTGTTATTGCCGGGTTGGTATGGCATGGGCAGTGCGGTACAAAGTTTTATTGCACAACACGGTGATGCCGGTGTTGAACGCTTACGCACCTTGTACCGTGGTTCGCCGTTCTTCCAAGTGGTGTTGGATAATATGGAGATGGTGTTAGCAAAGTCGGACATGACCATTGCGGCAGAATATGCCCAGTTGGTTGAAGATGCCGCCTTGCGTGAGCGTATCTTCGGCATGATTCGCCAAGAGTGGGAAAGCACCGTCAACGCCTTCCGCCTGATTACCGATGGCGCCGAGTTGCTGACCGCTAACCCAACCTTGGCACGTTCGCTCAAGAGTCGTTTGCCCTTCCTCGATACCTTGAACTTTGTGCAGTTGGAATTGCTGCGCCGTCTGCGGGCACAACCGGATGATGAGGCAACGTTATATTCTGTTCATCAAACCATTAACGGGATTGCCGCCGGCTTACGCAACACCGGCTAATCAATATCAATAAAACACCGTTAAAAATTAGAAAAGGGAACAAACAGCATAAAACACTGTTTGCTCCTTTTTTTATTAAGAAAAATGTCGCGTTGCGGCATGTTAGTTGCTTAAAATGTCGCATTTACAACAAAAGCCTGTCGCATTCATACAATAACAATAGGCCATTTGGGGATACGCCTTATGCAACTTCATAGCCACTCTATGCCGCTGAGTGACAGCGAACGTCGCTGGCTGCCTTGGTTCGGTAAAAGCGGCAAGCTTGCCATGCGCTGGTCTTGTTTGCTCAACCGCCACCGTTACGAAGGTTTGGAGCAAGTCTTTACTGGGATTGCTCAAACCCGTGTCAATTTGTTGAAACAGTGGACAGAACAACAATGGAGCCACCTCAACGCCTTAGCACAACCGTGTTTAGGGCGGTGGCCACAGCTCGACCATCAAACACTGGCGCGGCGCTTGCAGCTGGCTGAAGATTTTTCCGAACTGTTTATTCTTGATTTGGCGGGTGAGGTTTTAGCCTCTAGCCACGCTGCCCGTATTGGTGTCAGTGATACCCCAGCCAAAGTATTAGCGCATATCCAGCAACAACGCTTGTTACATGGTCCATATGCCGACCCTTGGACAGAAAAACTCGGCCCCTCTAGCTCAAAGTTTCATGATGACATGACGCTGATGTTTTATTTGCCGTTAATCAAAGACCAACAGACGGTAGCAATTTTGTGTGGTCGGGTGCCGAATGATGTGATTAGCGACCTGATTCAACGTGAAGCCGGCCATATTTTTCACGACTCGGGTGATAACTATTTGTTTATGGCGAAATCGGTATTTGATCCTGCCATCAAACCCGGCACTGCACTTTCTCGCTCACGCTTTGAAGATAACACTTTTACATTAGGCGACAACTTAAAAGACGGTGTTCGCACCCCTTATGGGACGGTGAAGGTTCAAAAACGCACCGAATTAGAGCTGATTTTCAACGACCCCGCCACCGGCCAGTTACATCCGGGCGTGCGCGAAACCATCCGCCGTGGCGAAAACCTATTTGTCACCTATCCCGGCTATGCCGACTATCGCCATATTCCGGTGATTGGTCGTGGTATGACCTTTCAATTACCTGGCTCACCTGACACATGGGGCCTAATGTGTGAAGCCGATTTAGAAGAGGTCTATCGCAATCGCCCGGTGGCCTATCGGCTGATGAAATTTTATCTGGCGTGCAGCTTAGTCGCCGGTGGTGTAGCGAGTTCAACCAGTTATGCACTGGATTTACCGCACTGGGTTGGTGCGTTATTGACTTTATTTTTGCACTTTTTTGGTGCATTTCTATTCTACCAATTGGGTGCACGCCACTTATCACGCCGCTTGCGTGAGAGTATTCGCATGATTCGCAACCTTGCCGAAGGCGGCGGCGACCTGCGGCAACGTCTGGCACAACAAGCACACAAACCCGATGAAATTTCCACCATGACGCAATGGCTAAATAGCTTTATTGATCAGTTGGAAAGTATTGTGCGGCGGATTGTGCAATCTTCACACGAAATTGCCGCCGCCAATCGCCAAGCCGAAGTGGCACAAAGCGAAACTCGTTCGACGGGTTTACACATCCTAGAAGAAACGGCGGCGATGTTGGATTCTTTGGGTCAACAGCGTAACCAAATCGACACCGCCAGCGCCCACGCCGCCCAAGTGCAACAACAGTTAGAACAGCTCACTCATCATGCCGCAGGGCAGGTAGAGATGATTCGTTCCCGTTCACAGGGAATTCAAGAGTCAGTGGGTACCTCGGCCCACACCCTGCAACAGTTGGCACAAAGCACCACCGAAATTGGTCGGATTGTCGCCGTGATCAGCGAAATTGCCGATCAAACCAATCTGCTGGCGCTGAATGCGGCGATTGAAGCGGCACGAGCAGGCGAAAGTGGGCGGGGGTTTGCAGTGGTGGCGGATGAAGTGCGTAAACTGGCAGAACGAACTTCGGGGGCAACGCATGAAATTCGTCAGATGATCGACAATATTCAACAACAGGCACAAGGCGCGGTCAGCAGTATGGAAACCGGCATGAGCGATATGGAAGAAGGCTTAAAACTCGCCGCCAGTGCCGCCAGCGAAAACGGTGACGCCCATCGTTTGGTGGGGGAGTTGTTGCAAGCGATTAAACAAATTGCCGACAGCAGCCACGCACACGATCAGCATGTACGCCATGTGGCAGAAACGGCAGAAAATATCGAAGCAGTCATCTTACAAAGCGAACAAAGCGCACAACAAACCCGCGTCGCGTCTAATCGCATGGAAAATCTGCTGACACAATTTAAAGTGAATTAAACGAGTCTGTAAAGACAATGCTACCATCGTGGCAACAGTTGAAGGAAAGACGCGATGATTCTGGAAAACAAGCTCAACATCACCGATCAAATCGAGTTAGCCAAAGCTGAAGAAAAGATCAGCAAGCAAAAAGCCAAACAGCTGTTTGACTCGGGAGATATTCATCAGGTTGAGGTGGGCAAATTCGCCGGACTCTCCTTTATCCATGCCTATTTATTTGGGGAGATTTACCCCTTCGCTGGACAAATCCGTGACGTGAATATCGCCAAAGGTAATTTCCGTTTCGCCCCAGTCATGTATCTGGAAGCCTCTCTCAAGCATATCGATGCCATGCCGCAGGGCAACTTTGAGCAAATCATCGAAAAATATGTGGAAATGAACGTGGCTCACCCCTTCCGTGAAGGCAATGGCCGCGCCACTCGAATATGGCTCGATTTGATGCTGAAAAAGGAAATTAGGCAGGTAGTGGACTGGAACCAAGTGGATAAAGAAGAATACCTCTCTGCCATGCAGCGCAGCCCGATCAAAGACCTTGAAATCAAAGTGCTATTGAAACAAGCCCTGACCGACAACATCGACGACCGTGCCCTGTTTATGAAGGGCATTGATGTGAGCTACTACTACGAAGGCTATAGCGAATTCAAAACAGAGGAGTTGTAAATCCTCTTGCGCGCTTATAGCAAGTTCGTCCCTTTTTTCGCCCTAAATCATTAAATAAATCATGTAAACAGTAGTTTTATTTACAAACAGTGCTATCTGTGCGACAGAAACATAATCAGGATATGTCAATACAATTTAATCTTGCTCAAAGATAATAGGCGTATTCTCTACTTGCACTGCAACATCAGTTGCTGCACTCTAAGCCATCAGCTTTCTTACATACGGTGATGTGCGAACTATGACAAAACTTTCTCTTGAAGCGGCATTGGCACGCTTTGGTGACGCACAGCAAGACCCGATTATTGCGCTCATCGATTTAGGCACTAGCCTACGGCCACGACGGCCCGATGACGGCGAGGAAGCCACTCGCAATTTGCAGGCACTTTGCCACATGCTGCATACCCATGCCGATCTGCGCCGTCATCTACGCAGTACGCTTTACCAATTAGTGGGCGAACGCAAAGCGATTTCCCTCTATGTCGATACTGGCGTGTTTCCGGGAACCGGCTTTTTTACCGAAAGTGGCCGCCGTATTTCACGGACTTTGCTGCCGGATGTGCCCAACACCGATTATCTTAAAGACATTATTGGCATGGTGTTCCACCAAGCCAGCGATGCGTTATGGCTAGGTCTTGTCTCGGATGCGGTGTGGCTTGATGTCATTCGTGCCTTACATCTTGAAGAAGAAAAATATTCACAGCGCCCGCTGCAACAGCTACTCGAAGCGCTGCGCGTGGTGTCGTACCGTATTTCGGCGATTGGTTTAGAGCCAGAGCTCGTGCGAATTGAGCCAAAAATAGAGGAGTTTGAGTCTCCTTTTTTAGCGCAAAACGTCGAAACCGTCGCCTATCTCGACCACTACCACGATCCAGAGCAACCGATTGATGATAAACATCTTTTAGTGTTACTCGATCAATGTCGTGGCATTGTTGAAAAAATTCGCAATCGGGCAGGGCGCGAAGGCACTAGCCTATCACTGACTTTTCACCTGCGCCGCTTAGGGCAGTTACTCGACCGCGCCCAAGTCTTGCTCAATATCGTAGAAACCTTGCGCGATGAAAAAGACTTTCAGGCCACTGCGCCGCATATCATCCACCTGTGGAAAACCCTAGTTCGCGCTGAATGTCGTAAAAATCACTTGCGCCATTATTGGCGACAAAATATTGAATTACTCGCTAGACGGGTGACAGATAACGCCAGCCGCACCGGTGAGCACTACATCACCGAAACCCGCAAAGATTACTTTAGCCTGCTACGGTCTGCGATGTTAGGGGGCTTTATTATTGCCTTTATGGCGATGATCAAATTAGAAGTCAGCAAGGCCCATTTGCCGCCATTAAGCGAAGCCCTGCTGTTTTGTTTGAACTACGGCTTGGGGTTTGTGCTGATTCATATTCTCCACGGGACAGTGGCCACCAAACAGCCAGCCATGACCGCCAACACCATCGCCGCCACCCTCAGCGAGGGCCAAGGACGATTGCGTGATATGCAAAAACTGGCGGTCCTGATTGCGCGCCTCAGCCGCAGCCAACTCGCCGCTATCATTGGCAACGTCGGCCTTGCCGTGCCAATGGCCATGTTGATTGGCTTGCTGATCTATGGCACCACGGGTCAGCACATGATCTCGGTCGATAAAGCCCACCATCTGCTGCAAGATGTCCACCCTTGGCAATCGGGCGCGGTGTTTTATGCGGCAGTGGCGGGGGTCTGTTTGTTCCTGTCTGGTTTGGTCGCTGGTTATTACGACAATGCCGCCGCCTATAACCGCATCCCAGAACGGTTATTACAACTGAAATGGCCAAGGAAAATTTTTGGCGAGTCGCGCATGTACCGTGTAGCGGAGTACGTTCGCAACAACCTCGGTGCCCTAGCAGGGAATTTTTCGTTTGGCTTTATGTTAGGGGGCGTGACTGCGTTCGGGGTGTTATTCGGCCTGCCGGTGGATATTCGCCATATCGCTTTTTCTTCTGCTTATTTGGGCTATTCCGCAGTGGCATTAGATTTTCATTTTGCCTTCGGATTGATGGCATGGGCAGCACTCGGGGTGGCGTTGGTCGGCTTGGTCAACTTAACCATGAGCTTTTCCTTGGCGCTGTTTGTAGCCTTGCGCGCACGCGGCGTGAACACGACACAACAAGGGCTGTTGTTTGGCAGCCTATGGCGTCACTTCCGCCATCACACGCGTGAGTTTTTCTTTCCACCAAAAAAACCAGCAGCGGCAGCAGCAGTGACAACAGCACCCGATTTAAGCGATCAAGTGCCACTGCCTGATGTTGTGCTACCCGAAGCATTAACACTGGCGGCGGACACACCACCCCCTGAAAAAGCAGAAAAACAGGAAGAAAACATCGCCAATTAGCGTTGTGTGCCTTGTCTTTCTTTAGCCAGCGAGTCGAGGCCTGCTAACAGTACCTCACTCGCGCCCTCTGCCACATTCATCGCTTGTAAGATGGTTTGTTCTTCTTGATCGGCCAAATGACTCAACGCCAGCTGCACCTGTTGTTGCACCGCGCTATATTTGTCGTGCAGCAGTTTGAAAGTGCTTAAATCACCAAAGCGGGCCTGTCCATCACTGCTATACCATGCTTGGAATCGGCCTTGGCCAATTGGGTCTTGCTGGGGATTGCCTTCACCCGAAAGCAGGTGATAGGCCTCTTGTTTTGAGACGATGTGATCGACTTTTAGCAAAGACGTAATCGATTTATCTTGTACCAAACTGACGCGGCGGATAACCTCGGATGAAGTGTCAGCCAGACGGACAAAACGATGGCGGAATTCGTCAACCGAGGTTCGCACTTCCTCGGCCACCGAACCTGCATTCCCCGCCCGTTGCAGCATATCTTCAATGCGTGACGACAGGCGGCCCAAAATAGCCTGCACCTGATCGGCTGTTTCTTTACTGCGGGTGGCGAGTTTTTTCACTTCATCTGCCACCACCGCAAATCCGCGCCCCGATTCCCCCGCCCGTGCTGCCTCAATCGCGGCATTGAGCGACAATAAATTGGTCTGTTCGGCAATGGCAGAGATGGCTTGTAATGATTCGCCAATATGTTGCCATTCGCGGTTTAAATCTTCTGCTGCAGTATTCACTGAGGTCACACTACCGGCGATAGTGTCGAGATGGCGGCCAATGGCATCGGCGGTTTGTTGGCTTTTGCTGGCGCTGGCAGCATTCTCTTGTGCAATCTCTGCCACCACCGAGATTTCATCACTGATAATTTGTAAATCGTGTTGATTCGAGGCAAGGTTGCTGCGGAGATGTTCGGTGTTGAGATTATGCAGTTTTGACGATAAGCGATTTTGCCGCACAAAGCGGTCGTTATCGGCCATCGCTTGAATTGCCTCGTCAATTTTGCCGAGCGACTCAGCAAACATCCCGGGCAAGCCTGCGGCCAATGGCCGGCGTTGGAAATCATGTTCACTAACACGGCGAAAACAAGTGTTAATTTCTTTGAAGTAGGTCTCCACCAAATCTAAAAAATCATTCATTTCCCACGCCACGAGCCCAACTTCACCCAAATGGCGGGTACGAGTGGCGCGGTGGTGCAATTCACCTTGCCGCGCGTGGTGAATTTGCTCGCGCATAATATCCAATACTTTCAACGCGCGTTGACTGTTGAGATGGATATAAAAACTGATTGCAATCGACAGAAAAGGAATCAGCCACAGCAGATTGTGCATATCAGGAAAAAAGTGCACCAAAGTCAGCCCAAACACCATAATCAGGTTAAAGCTAACCAAAATGAGCTTAATCCATGTACGCAAAAACGGCATGTGTAAGCGCGAGTGGGGATGCGTCATCGCTGTTTTGTTCCTTGGTGAGCGAGGTGTAAAGACAAGATAAAGCCTTCGTAGCTGGTGTAGCCTTGCTGCCGCACATAATTTAACAACCAACTCATCGCCGCGTCTGGGCCTTGTTGTTTGCCATGCTGTTGCTCAATTGTTCGCATTTTTTGATAAATCTCGCTCATGGTCACAATTTCGGCACGACTGGCTTGGCGACGTACAGAATAATACCCCTGTATCTGCCGATTTTTAGCGTAGTCTGGCGTTATATTTGCGAAGACCCAATAGTAGTTATGACATGCAGTATAGTTTTTAATAACACCAAAAAATTCATGTCCTTGGGTTAGCGTTTTCCACATTAAACGGAACACGCCACGCGGCATATCAGGATGGCGCACGATATTGTGTGCTTCGCCTAATAACCGTTCTTCTGGATATTGCGAAACCGTCATAAACATACGGTTAGCGTAGGTAATATGTCCCTTGGTGTTGGTTTTAGTGATGATTAAATCGTGAGCGGACAACAGCACTTCTTGGCTAGATGAGTGGGCAGACATGAGGTTGACAGAGCAGACAGTTCACAAAGGATGTAATCATACCTTGATCTGCTTTGTGCTATGTCAAAATAATGAAACATTTATTTAGTCAATTTCTTATGATTTTTGTTTATTTGATAATATCTTTATTTAAAGACATGACAAAATCTTCGTAATTACTCGCACCACTCATTCTGACCTGATCTAATAGCCAAGCAACAGAAGCATCCGGCCCTTCGGTCTTGCTTAGTTTGGCTTCGATCTGGCGCATTTGTTGATAAATCGGTTCTAAAGCAGCGATAGCAGCGCGTGAGGCAGGACGGCGCACCGAGTAGAAACCAGCCAACTGACCTGCGTTATTAAAATCGGGGGTGATGTTTGCCAACACCCAATAGTATTGCTTGCGATTAGAGGTGTAATTTTTCACCACACCGAAAAACTCTTGCCGCTTTTGTAAGGTCTTCCACATCAGACGAAATACACCGCGAGGCATATCGGGATGGCGGATGAGGTTGTGTGGTTTGTTCAACACTTCATGTTCTTGAAAATCAGCGATTTCCATGAAAGTCCGGTTAGCATAGGTAATCTGCCCTTTCAGATCAGTTTTGGTCACAATCATTTGATCTAGTGATAACAGAATCTCTTTTTCATGGCGAGAAGACACAGAGAACATCGACAATTTTCCTTTCTCGACGGCGAGAGCCATAAAAAATAAGGGCACAGGCTAGAAAAGATAATCCGCATGTGATTTGATCGAGGTCATATTTTTGTTATTGCTAAACTTTTTTCATTTATTGTTCAGCACCCAACCCACTTTATAAGGAGAGATCTTGAGCTACCCCGTTGTAAAAGCGTTACATATTTGTTTCGTGATCGCTTGGTTTGCTGGTTTGTTTTATCTACCAAGGCTGTTTGTGAATTTGGCGATGGCTGACACCCAAGCCGAACGCGACCGTTTGACCTTGATGTCACACAAGCTCTACCGCTTTATGACCCCATTAGGGGCATTGGCTGTGGTGTTTGGTTTGTGGCTATGGTTCGGGTTTGGCTTTCAGGGCGGATGGTTACACGCCAAAACGACACTGGTTGCTGCCCTCATCGGCTATCACTTCTATTGCGGCCATCTGTTAAAAACCTTCCGCAACGGCCAAAACCGCCGCAGCCATGTTTGGTACCGTTTCTTTAACGAGGGGCCCGTCTTGGTAATGTTTGCCGTGGTCTTTTTAGTGGTTCTCAAACCTTTCTAACCCAAAGAGCAGACGATGGCTTTAGAAATTGAACGGCGCTATGTCGTCAAAAATACCGATTGGCAAACCGCAGTCACCGGTCAACAACGTATCCGGCAAGGTTTTTTGGCGGTCAGTGTCGAAAAAGTGGTGCGGGTTCGCATCAGCGGTGACCAAGCATGGTTAACGGTCAAAGGCATGGTCAGCGCCAGCACACGGCGCGAATTTGAGTATGCGATTCCGCACAGCGACGCAAATGAAATGTTGGACCACCTCTGTCCGCAAGTGATGGAAAAAACCCGTTACCATGTCATGGTCGATGGCAAACACTGGGAAGTGGATGTATTCGAGGGGGTCAATGCTGGTTTGGTGTTAGCAGAAATCGAGTTGACCAGCGAGACAGAGACCTTTGCCCTACCCTCGTGGCTGGGCCATGAGGTGACAGAGGATGGTCGTTATACCAATGCCTATCTGTCACAACATCCCTACACCAGTTGGACGCTACACCCTTAATTGTCTTTGCTGCTGTCTGGCAGCCCCGTTTTTAAAGGTTTGACTTAAATATGAGCCGTAATGCCGAGTTATTTGAACGTGCTAAATTATCCATCCCCGGTGGTGTCAATTCCCCAGTACGCGCTTTTGGCAGCGTCGGAGGCACCCCCCGCTTTGTGCAACGGGCACAAGGTGCGTACTTTTGGGATGCAGATGATAAAAAATTTATCGATTACATCGGCTCGTGGGGGCCAGCCATTCTCGGCCATGCCCATCCTGAAGTGATTGCGGCGGTTCAAGCTGCGGCAGCCAATGGGCTGTCCTATGGCGCGCCAACAGAAGGTGAGATTGAAATTGCGGAGATGATTCGGCAACTCGTCCCTTCAATGGAACAAGTGCGTTTGGTTAGCTCCGGCACCGAAGCCACCATGACCGCGATTCGTCTGGCACGCGGTTTTACTGGTCGCGACAAGATCATCAAATTCGAGGGATGCTATCACGGGCATTCGGATAGCTTATTGGTCAAAGCCGGCTCAGGTTTGCTCACCTTTGGCAATCCGTCTTCCGCCGGCGTCCCAGCCGACTTTACCCGTCATACCCTCGTGCTGGACTACAACAACGTCAGTCAGTTGGAACAGACTTTTGCCGAATTGGGCGATGAAATTGCGTGTGTGATTCTGGAGCCTTTTGCCGGCAATATGAATCTGATTCGCCCCAGCGAAGCTTTTGTTCATGCGCTGCGGAGTCTGACCGAGAAACACGGTGCAGTGTTGATTTATGATGAAGTGATGACGGGGTTCCGTGTCGCACTCGGCGGTGCCCAATCACTACACGGCATCAAACCAGACTTGACCACCCTCGGCAAGGTGGTGGGTGGTGGAATGCCGATGGCGGTGTTTGGCGGTCGTGCTGACATCATGGCCAAAATCGCCCCACTGGGTGGGGTCTATCAAGCGGGCACCTTGTCGGGCAACCCACTGGCCGTGGCCGCTGGCGTCACTACCCTACGCCTTATCAGCCGCCCGGGTTTCCACGAAGAATTAACTCGCCGCAGCGAAACTTTAGTTAAAGGGGTACAAGCAGCAGCCAACGCCGCAGGGCTACCGTTTAGCAGCGATTGGGTCGGCGGTATGTTTGGCTTCTACTTTGCACCAGAAGTCCCCAATAGTTACGCCACCGTTACCGCCTGCAACAACGACGCCTTTAAACGCTTCTTCCATGCCATGTTAGATGAAGGCATCTATCTCGCACCTTCGGCCTATGAAGCGGGCTTTGTGTCTATCGCACACAGCGATGAGGATATTCAAGCCACCATCACCGCCGCCGAACGTGCTTTTGCACGCTTATAAGTTGTTGATAGAGAAAGCTCTTGGCCTCGGGCTCAACCCCGAGGCTTTGCACTGGGTCAAGTGAATGTTGGGTTACCCAACATTCATTGACTTATGGCAAGCGCAGACCTGCTAATTGTTGCTCCATCTGATTGGCCTGCTGGTTAATTTCCTCAGCCACAGTTTGGGTCTGCTCCACCGCCTGTGCATTATATGCCGCCACCTCGGCAATCCCAGTCATCGCCTCACCAAGGCTATGCGTCGCCCGCGCTTGTTCTTGCGTGGCCAAGCTAATTTGCTGCATTTCTTGCGTAACACGCTCCACTCGTTGCCGAATATCTTGCAAGGCAGTGCTTGCTTGTGTGGCACTCTGTTGGCCACGATCCACCTGTCCCAAACTCTGTTCCATCTCTTTGACCACAGAATCGGTCGAGCCTTGAATCTCTAACACCATGCCACTGATTTCTTCCGTGGCAATAATGGTTTTCTCTGCCAATTTACGCACTTCATCCGCCACCACCGCAAACCCACGCCCAGTTTCCCCTGCGCGCGCCGCTTCAATCGCTGCATTCAACGCTAATAAGTTGGTTTGATCGGCAATGTCTTTAATCGTTTGCACAATATTTTCCACACGATCCGTCGAAGCATTGAGATGCGTCACTTTTTTAGCCGCCGATTGCACACTTTGGGCAATACCAATCATATCTTGGCAGGTGATTGACACCACTTGCACCCCTTCTTCCACTGTCTGACGGGTGGCCAGCGATTCTTGCTGTGCCAAGGCAGCACTCCGTGCCACTTCTTCAATACTACGGCTAATCTGTTCGACGGCTGCCGCCGTTGCCGAGACATTACGACTTTGTTCCTGTGTCCCTTGATTGATTTCCCGCGCTTGCTGGCTTAGCGTATCGGCAGCCACATGCAGCTGTTGCGAGGCGTGGCGCACCTGCGCAAAAGTCGTCGCCGTCTGTTGCACCATATTCTGAGCCGACTGCGACACTAACCCGATTTCATCATTGCGCTCGGTGTGAAATTGGATAGTAAAATCGCCTTCAGCCAGTTTCCTCATCCGCTTGGCAATGCCTTGTGTCGGTTTCACCATCGCTTTGCGTACCAAGAACAACACACCTGTGCCCATGGTAACCAGCGACAGCAATAACAACACCAGAAATAACCAGCCCATCTGCTGGGCATGTTCCATTTTTGCTTGTAAGCGCACTTGAGGTTCGGCTAACACATGCCACCCCAACTGCTTACCGCCGATATCCTTCAACGGCAACGCCACCACATACCAATCTGGGGTGTTTAATACCCCTTGGGCAAATAAGGTCGCCAAATCCAAACTGCGAGCAAAAGCCTGTGTTTCATCGCTGTAGTGTTTGGTAACCGTCAATTTCCATGCACCCACGCTGTCGCCCTGTGGGGCCAGATCGGGATTAACCAAGGCGACATAGCGACGCCCTTCTTTTTCAAAATCGCGGCTGATACTGCCTACGCCCTGAATAAACTCCAACATCCCAATAAAGCGTTGGTCGGGATCATGAATGGCGGCAATACTACGCAACCACACCCCTTCTTTACCCGCTTCAAACCCCACGATGGGCTTTTGATCGGCTTTAATTTGTTGCCGACTGGCCTGCGCTGCATTCGAGTCACCTACGCCTTTGTCCGTCCAACTGCGTGCCAAGCTATTTAACTCTGCATCAATCAGATGTAAGCGGATGCCTTTATAGTTGGTTTCTTTCTTAATGTTTTCGCTTACCCCAGCCAAAGTGGTTTTAGCAAAAGCAGGGTCCCCACTCATCAACGCTGTCACGATATCAGGCCGTACGGCCAAGGCTGCTGCATTGGTCAATCCCACATCTAACTTGCTATCGAGACGATTTTGCAACGTATCACGCAAGGTCTGGTTCACTGCATCCTGCTCATGCAACGACAGCTTGCCACTCATTTGCCACACAAACATCCCGGCAACCAATGCCACCATGATGCCAACACTGACAATGACCATTAGTAACCGAAATTGCAGCGACGACGTATTCATTTCACCTCCTTGTCGGATATTAATCCATATAAAAACAAACCTTTACATTGTAACTTCCAAAAAAACTATTTGCCATAAAAATAAATTATCAGTAATTCAGTATTTTTTATATTTCTTGATCTTTTTTCGTTCTCTAGTTAGGCTAAATCTCTAGTTAGGCTAAATCGCTTTTTTGGATCACATCATGTGGGAAGAAATCGTCTTTTTAGGCGTGATGGCGTTTGCGGCGGGGTTGATCGACTCGGCTGTCGGCGGTGGTGGGTTGATTCAAATTCCAGCCCTGTTCAATGCCTTGCCACAGACACCAGTGGCAACCCTGTTTGGCACCAATAAATTTTCGTCGATCTTTGGTACGGCCTCAGCCGCCTTATCGTTTATGCGACGGGTGCGTATTCCGTGGGGCTTGGTGCTACCAGCAGCATTTTTTGCTTTTATCTTTTCTTTTGCTGGCGCAGCAGCGGTCAGTTTGATTCCAAAGCAGGTCATGAAACCGGCGGTATTGGTGTTATTAATCGCGATGGCGATTTATACGCTATGGAAAAAAGACTTTGGCAAACTGCACAAACCGACTGAGATTGGGCAACGAGAGCGCTGGTTGGCAGCAGTGATAGGTGGGGCAATTGGATTTTATGATGGGATTTTTGGCCCTGGCACGGGCAGCTTCTTAATTTTCTTATTTATCCGCTTTTTTGCTTTTGATTTTTTACACGCCTCAGCAGCAGCCAAATTTGTCAATTTCTCAACCAATTTGGCCGCACTGAGCTTTTTTGTGCCGAGCGGTCATCTTTTGCTTCACTTTGCCGTGCCGATGGCTGTGTGTAATGTTGCCGGCAGCTTAGTGGGGACACGATTAGCCATGCGTGGCGGTGCGGGTTTGGTACGCGTCTTGTTTTTGGTTTTGCTGACCGTATTGATTGGTAAGTTTTCATGGGATTTGTGGCAACAAGTGCATTAAATCCCACCACCGCGCAATCCCATATAGGCCATCCAAATTGCTGTATCAAAACGCGAAGTCAGCGAGGGAGGTTGGCCCGGGATGCGAACCAAAAAGGATTCGGGACGACGTGAAGAAGCCGATTTAAATGGGAAAATACTGCCCTCAATCTCTACCCGCTTACCAGAGACCTCAACCGTCCAAAAATCCCACGCATGTCGGCGCACCGACACATGCTTATAGAGCTCTTGTAATCCGCCTTCCATAGTGTTTTCTTGCAGTGCGACAAAAACTGTCGCGCTGTCGGTTCCTTGTGCAAAAAGCGAACGGAGATTATACGAAGATTCAGCAACTTTGCGATTAAAGTCGCCGTTTTTTGGTAATGATTTTTATCATGATGATTCCAAAAAACTTTTTGGCATAAAACCAAAGCATAAAAGACTGTAGCCATAGATTAAAACAATCAGCTTAGGAAAATCATCCAGAAAATTTTATTAAAAATCAGTGACTCATCTGCTATTTCTGCCCTAGCACTTTGCCAATAAAATGC
This sequence comes from Aquaspirillum serpens DSM 68, assembly GCF_000420525.1. Classification (GTDB taxonomy): domain Bacteria; phylum Pseudomonadota; class Gammaproteobacteria; order Burkholderiales; family Aquaspirillaceae; genus Aquaspirillum; species Aquaspirillum serpens. The sequence goes on along the minus strand of NZ_ATVC01000023.1, from coordinate 7,934 downwards.
TATGATTTGTGCAGTGCAACAAAGTTAAGGAGATCTTTCTCATGAGCGAATCACAAAACGACGATCTGAAACTCGCTGCAAGCGCAGCACAAGATGACAACACAGCGGTGCAAGGCTTTCCTTACACCATGGAAGAATGCTTACAAGACAGCATGAACCGTGCGCTAGAAAGTTTGGAATCGGCCGATGATATCGGCGTGCACTAAACGGTTGTCACCACGACAGCAAACGCCTCTTGCTCATCCAAGAGGCGTTTTGTTTTAGCGCAACACCTCGCCTAAGGCATCAGGATCATGCCAACGCAAGTCGGCACACAACACTTGATAACAATCACCCATATCAATCGCCATAGAAAGCGTGATACATGGCGTAGGTTCGGTCATCGACAAATAGGGGCTGGTACATTGCACTTGCCCGGGTTGTCGCATCGCTTGGCGAAAATAGGTACGGCGCGACCACAGGGCATCGCGGGTATTGGCGAGAGGCGAGAAACGCTGTTGTCGCTGTAGGCAATGCACCACATCATCAGGCTCTAAGTTATCGCCCAACTGCCGCCCCGCATCATCCAACACAAAACAGCGCAACACATCTGGCTGAGCTAATAGAGGAATCGCCGCTTGGGCTAAGGCTTGGCCACTGGCTAAGCGAGAGGCGGTTAAACGAAACGCCCGAATACTGGTATTTTGCAGATGCAGTGCAGCATCATGCCGCCGCTGTTCACGAGAGGCATGGTCTTGCCACAATAAATCCAGTCGAGGGGTAATCAGCTGATCGTTGGGGGGATCGGCAGCAGGCCGCGCAAACCAAAACCCTTGCACAAAATCACACTGAGATTCCAAGGCCAATAAGCCTTCCGCTTCGGTTTCAACCCCTTCAGTCAACACCAACGCACCAACTTCGTGCAAGAGCGCCACTAAACGGGGCAAGACGGCCCTTGCGCGGGCTTGATGGGCGGCATCACGCACCAAAAGCCGATCTAGCTTGACGATATCCGGTGCCAAACGCCACAGGCGGTCTAGGTTGGAGTGGCCAGCGCCAAAATCATCCACCGCAATCAAACACCCTAACTCACGAAACCCCTGAATGGCATGTGCCAAATCATCGATGTTATCAATCGCATGTTCAAGAATCTCTAACACCACTTGATGCGGTGCAACACCATGCTGTTGTAACAACTCGGCAAAGCGGCTAGGGCCATCATCGGCCAACAAAAAACCTTCTAAGTCAGCGTTTAAGAACAACCATGTTTGTGCTGGCTGCATCTGACTGAAGTGGGCCAAATGCAGGCCACGGGCACAAGCACCCAATTGTGCCCTTTCTAGCGCGGGTCGTTGCGGATCGAATAACACCACCGGCGGCACCATCGTGCCGTCGGGGTACGAAGCTCGCAACAATCCTTCCATGCCAATGGTTCGACGATGAGCCAAGCTATAAATCGGCTGAAAGTAGGAGTGATAACGTAAGCTGGAGGAATGAAGAGAGTTCACGATCAATATCACGCCAAATAAAAGAGAGCATCGACTATCACAGCACAAGACGTGCCAAATGCAAAATTAATACCCAATTTTAATGGGCAGCCCCCCAACTTGGCCCATATCCCACCTCGGCCAGCAATGGCACGCGCAAGGTCGCCACTGCTGCCATGTCTTGAGGTAACCACGCTAACACAGCGTCTTTTTCCGCCTCGGGCACCTGTAACACCAATTCATCATGCACTTGCATCATCAATATCGTGTGTTCAGACAAATCGACCAAACCAAGCGGTGGCGGCCCTAACCGTTTGGCCACCCGAATCATCGCCATTTTGATTAAATCAGCTGCCGTGCCTTGCATCGGGGCGTTAATTGCCGCGCGTTCAGCGGCTTGGCGTTTCATCGGGTTGCGGTCGTTAATATCGGGTAGCAGTAAACGGCGGCCAAACACGGTTTCGACATAACCTTGTTCACGGGCCAGCTGGCGCGTGTCTTCCATATAGCGCGCCACACCAGGGTAGCGTTGGAAATAACGATCAATAAATTGTTGGGCAGCACTGCGTTCAATTTCTAACGCCTTGGCCAAACCAAACACAGTCATGCCGTAAATCAGGCCGAAGTTAATGGTTTTTGCGTAACGCCGCTGCTCGGGGCTGACCTCATCCAACGGTATTTCAAAAATTTCAGCGGCTGTTGCACGATGAATATCTAACCCTTGCTGAAACGCCTGTAGCAGGCCTTCATCCTGCGATAAATGCGCCATAATCCGCAGCTCAATCTGCGAATAATCCGCTGAGACAATCACCGTCCCCGCTGGTGCAACAAACGCTTTTCGGATGGCTCGCCCTTCTTCACTGCGGATGGGGATGTTTTGTAAATTTGGCTCTGAACTGGACAAGCGACCCGTGATGGTGCCAGTTTGCGAGTAGTGGGTATGCACCCGCTGTGTTTGTAGAGAAATTGCGTTTGGTAATTTATCGGTGTAAGTCGATTTCAGTTTTGCCAAACCACGGTAATCCAACAACTGTTGAGCAATCGGATACGTCGTCGCTAATTTCTCTAGCGTTTCTTCATTGGTGGAAATACCCGTGGTGGTTTTTTTCAGGCCCTTACTTGGAATCTGTAGGCGGTCGAATAAAATCTCACTGACCTGTTTTGGTGAATTGAGATTAAACGGCTGGCCAGCCATCGCATGAACCTGTTGTTCAAGCAGTAACAAGCGCTGTCCTAATACCATACTTTGATCTTGCAGAATTTTAGGATCAACCGATACCCCGACCTCTTCCATGTCAGTCAAAATCTCAGCCACCGGTAACTCAATGTCACGATACACACGCTCAGCCTCGGGTGTCAGCAAAGGACGCATCGCGTGCAGCAAACGCAGCGTAATATCCGCGTCTTCTGCTGCATAGCGCGTGGCGGTGTCTAAATCGACATCGGCAAAACTGATTTGCTTGGCCCCTTTGCCGCAAATTTCCTCAAAGGTCAGGGTGTCATAGTTGAGATAGCGCTTTGCCAGCGCATCCATATTGTGTGCAACATGGCTTTGCAAGACATAACTCAACAACATGGTGTCTTCGGCCACCCCTTGCAGACGAATCTGATAACGCGCCAAGACATGGCGATCAAATTTGAGATTTTGGCCAACTTTCTTGGCGTCAGGGTTTTCTAACCACGGCTTCAGGCGTTGTAACACCCAGTCCCGATCTAACTGTTGTGCCACCCCGGGGCCACGATGCGCTAAAGGAAGATATGCCGCTTCATAGGGTGCAACCGCAAAACTGATGCCCACCAACTCCGCCTCCAGCGGATCAAGCCGATCCGTTTCCGTATCAAAACTCACGTATTCGGCTTCTTCAATCCGCGCCAGCCATGATTCGAATGCGTCTTGCGTCAACAGCGTGTGATAACAGGCGCTGGGTAACACCGCTGCTGTAGACGTAGGCGACACCATCGGTTCTGGTGTGGTGGCGACAGGCGCGTTTTCTGCCGGTGTTTCAGCGGATACTCGGCTATATTCTTGTAGCCATGCTTTGAAACCAAGTTGGCGACACAGGGTTTGCAGTACAGATAATTGCGGAGGTTGACGTTCAACCGCCGCCAAACCCGTCGGCAACAGCGTACTCAAATCCAGATCTCGCTTTACCGTGACCAATTCACGCGACAGCGGCAGATGAGGCAAAGCCTCACGGGCATAGTCACCAATTTTCCCTTTAATCGCCCCGCGTTCAATCGCCGCCACCACCCCTTCTAATGAACCAAACTCTGCCAGCCATTTCGCGGCGGTTTTCTCACCGCACTTATGCACGCCCGGGATGTTGTCGGAGGTATCCCCCGTCAGCGTTAAGAAATCGACCATTTTTTCAGGTGCCACACCAAATTTCTCAACCACTGCCGCTTGATCGAACCATTGTTCTGACATCGAGTTATACAACCGTGTTTTTGCACTGACCAATTGCGCAAGGTCTTTATCACCGGTACAAACAATGGTGTCCCAACCGAGGGCCTCAGCTTGTGTCACCAAAGTTGCAATCACATCATCCGCTTCGACACCAGCCATTTGTAATAACGGCCATCCCAATGCTTCGACAGCCTGATGTACCAAGGGAATTTGTTGCGCCAGATCGTCAGCCATCGGCCCGCGTTGAGCCTTGTAGTCGGGGTATAAGTCATGGCGGAAGGTCTTGCCTTTCGCATCGAAGACACAAATTGCAGCTTCATAGCGTAATTCGCGCTCTAACCGCCGCAACATATTCATTACGCCATACACCGCCCCAGTCGGTACCCCATCGGGCGCACGCAGGTTTGGCATGGCATGGAAAGCGCGATACAAATAGGAAGAGCCATCGACTAATAACAAAGTTTTCATTGGTTTGGATGTGCTTAAAAAAGAGAAAAGGAAAGACGATGAGCCTCGCCCATAAAGTCCCTGCGGTATCAGATCGTTATGCCAATATGGAACAGTTCCGTGCTCGAGAAGCCTGGCATGTCTTAAAGGTGATGGCAGAATTTGTCGAGTCGGCAGAAGAATTACAATCGGTATTACCGGCGGTCAGTATCTTTGGCAGCGCCCGCACACCACCCGACCATGCTTATTATAAGCTGGCAGAATCGATTGCCAGACGCTTGTCAGATTCGGGGTTTGCCGTCATCTCAGGCGGAGGCCCTGGTTTAATGGAAGCCGCCAGCAAAGGGGCATTTCACGGCAAAAGTCCCTCGGTTGGCTTAAATATCGTCTTGCCGCATGAACAAAAACCCAATCCCTACCAAGACATCAGTTTGAAATTCAGCCACTTTTTCTCGCGGAAAGTGATGTTTGTCAAACATTCCGTCGCTTATGTGGTGATGCCGGGGGGATTTGGAACTTTGGACGAGCTATTTGAGTCTTTGACCCTGATTCAAACCGGTAAAGTCCGCAAGATGCCGATTTTGTTGGTTGGCAGCAGTTTTTGGCGGGGACTAGTACAATGGTTTCAAGAACATTTGGTGAACGAGGGCATGATTTCACCACAAGATCTCGATTTGGTGTATATCACCGACTCACCACAAGACATTGTGGAACGGATTTTCCACCATTACGAAACACGGGGTTTTGATCCTTTGCCACAGGAACAAGACCAGTTACTGAATCTTTAAGCCAAGCAGCACACGACTGTCGGCAGAGCGAATCTTCATTGCTACGAGGCACAAGCTCTAGTAACCTTCGTGCCCGTTTGCTTATCATCTTGCAGGAGACGCGCATGGCCAAGCTGACTGAACAAGACATCCTCAACTGGAATGGCCCAGAAGAGGACTATATGAATAACGACCATCTGGAGTTTTTCCGCGAACGCCTGCTCACGATGCAGCGCGAGTTGCTGAGCAACGCCACCGCCACCACCAGCCATCTACAAGAACAAGAAGCCACCCCCGATCCCGCCGACCGGGCCACGCTCGAAGAGGAATACGCGCTGGAATTGCGTACCCGCGATCGTGAACGCAAGTTGTTGCAAAAGATTGAATCAACCTTGCGCAAAATCGATGAAAAAAACTATGGCTACTGTGATGATACCGGCGAACCCATCGGCCTACGCCGTTTGTTAGCCCGCCCCACTGCCTCGCTTTCTGTCGATGCACAAGAACGCCGCGAGTGGATGAAAAAACAGTATGCCGACTAGGTCTGGTCTTTGCTTGTGGTTTGCACCCGATGGCAGCTGCTATCGGGTTTTTTCGTCCTGAGCCTGTTCTTCTTTTGGATTGTGAAGCGTGAACGATCTTTCTGCTAGTGATGTGATGCCTGCCTCAGCGCTGATGAAGCATGTGGCAGAACTGACCTCGCGCCGTGAGCGCCATGAGTTAGAGCATTCGCTGCTCGATCTCATCGTTGGCTTTCTCAACACCACCTCAGCCGAGGTGTTTAGCGTGCGTGAAACACAAGGCCAGTGGGAGATCAAAAACCTCTACCGTCATAACAACCAACATCTCCTTGAACTGCACCCTGATAGTCAGTGGGGTCTTCCATCGGAACAGCAACAACAAGCACTCTTTGCCGCCCAACAGAGCAGCGACATGCTGCCTTGGCACGATGGCAAGCTATGGCTACCGGTACATCAGTTTGGCGATATTGTTGAGTTAATCGAGATGCCTTGCCAACGCCCCCTGCAGCCGGAACAGGCGGCTTTTCTGTTGGGGGTATTGCGGATCCATGCCAACTATTTGCAGCTGTTATACGAAGCGGAACGCGATATGTTGACTGGCCTCCTCAATCGGCGCAAATTCGACACTCGCTTATACGAGCTATTAGCCAATCGCGATGGCGAGTATGTTTTAGCCTTGATTGATATCGACCATTTCAAGCCAATTAACGACAATTATGGTCATATCGTCGGTGATGAAGTGTTGTTGTTAACCGCCGGTTTGTTATTGCGTCATATCGGGCAACAAGGCCAAGTGTATCGTTATGGCGGGGAAGAGTTTGCCGTTTTACTGCAACAAAACACCACCCAAGCCCAACAAACACTCGAAATCTTGCGCCAACAGATTGCACAACATGATTTCCCGCAGGTAGGGCATTTAACCATCAGTATTGGGTTTGTTGAAATTAACCAACAGGGTTTACCCGCCCATGTGGTTGAAGAAGCGGATAAAGCGCTGTACTACGCCAAGGAACATGGCCGCAATGCGGTGTATGGCTACCATGAGTTATTGTTGCAAGGCTTAATCAGCCAACACGACAGCAACGATGGCGGCGAGATTGAACTGTTTTAGTCGGTTGTGGCACCGATAGCGGTAAACAGCTGCACACTATCACGGCCACTGTTTTTTGCCTGATACATTGCGTGATCGGCATGTTGTGTCAGTTCGATTTCATTTTCCCCATGATCGGGGAACACCGCCACACCAATACTGCTTGAGATATGCAAGGTGTGGGTTTCGATATGGAAAGCACTGCTTAATGCTTGGCGGATTTTCTCGCCAACATGGACACAATCCGCCGCTTGTTGCACGCCATGTAATAACACCACAAATTCATCCCCACCAAGCCGTGCTACGGTATCCGCCTCGCGCACACACTCACCAATTCGCTTTGCCACCAACTGCAACAAGGCATCGCCTACAGCATGACCCAGCACGTCGTTCACTGGCTTAAAGCGATCAAGATCGAGAAACAACAGCCCCAACTTGCTCTTTTCGCGCCGCGCCACCGCCATCGCACGCTGTAAGCACTCCGAGAACAAAGCACGGTTAGCCAGTCCCGTTAAAGAATCATGTTGTGCCATGTGTCGAATCTGTGCCTCAGCCGCTTTGCGCTCGCTGATGTCGCGGGTTACCCCATGCAATTCGACTTCACCCGTTTCTTCATTCAGCCAATAGCGCGTAATCACTTCCGTCCACACCAAACGGTCATCGGCACAGGGCTGCAACACCTCGTTGATAAAAAAATTGTCTGGGCCAATTTCACCGGCCAACAATGCCTCACGCCGTTCGTGAATCAACGCACGGAGATAACCGCGCTCTGCTGGAGGTAAGGCAGCATCTAACGGTTGTTGCATCACTTCTTCTGGGGAAAGGCCACGCAATTGGTACACCGAGGGACTGACATAGGTAAAACGCAAGGTTTGTGTGTTTAACGTCCACACCACATCTTTCATGGTTTCGTTGACATCCTCCCCGGCCTGAAGGCCGGAGATTCCTACGGCGCTCAGACACGGCATTGAGCCGCACCTGAGTCGCTTCGGTGGGTTCCTGCTGCTGGCGGCATTGCTGCACCGCTCACTTCACAGGCGAACCGGGCGTGTCCCGCCCTTAGAACATTGATCGCGCCGACCACATCGGCGTTTTCCTCGAAACTACACTCGACACAGACAAAGCGGGCTTGTGTTTGCCGGTTGTCTGCGCTGACGTGACCGCAGCACGGACAAGTGCGGCTGGTGTTCTGCGGTGGCACGACAACCAGCCAGCCGCCGTTCCAGACCAGCTTGT
>NZ_ATVC01000022.1 GCF_000420525.1 Aquaspirillum serpens DSM 68 | reverse complement strand
AAGGTGTAATGGTCTAATGTCAGCGGACAGTAAGATAGGGGGATGAAGAAGGTTTTGGAGGAATGGTAATGAAACAAGGGCGCAGGGTATTTGACCGTTACAGTTTGCTTCAATCCGTTTCGCCAAAACGTCCTATGCTGGCTAATCGGCTTCTAACCAAAACAACGTGTGTTCAGTTTGCACCGAGGGATGGTATTCCGCAGCGACAACACCGCGATAACCCAGTCGATCGATGGCGCTGAAAATCTCAACAAAATCCAATTCACCCGATCCCGGCTCGCGGCGGCCTGGGCAATCAGCAAACTGAATATGTGCCAACTGCGGTAAGTGTTGTTCGATAAAAGGCAAAATCGGCAGCTGTTGTCGAGCAAAGTGATAAATATCGACTTGCAGACCCAAGTTAGGACAATCAACCAATTCCAGCAGGCGCAGCATATCCTCCCCACGATTCACCAAAAACCCCGGCATATCAAATGGGTTAATGGCTTCGCTGGTCAGGGTGCAATCGAGATGGGCGGCGAAGCGTTGGCACGCGTGTTGCACATTCTCGGTCAACAATTGCCATGCTTGTGCCGGTTGATGATCGGGTGCTAACCGACCCGCCAACACATTGACACAACTTACCCCCAAACCCTCGGCATAACGCAAGGCTTGTTCAATACCCGCTTGAAAGGCTTGCTCTTGCCCAGCGACAGCAGCCAGACCTGCACCCCCGTTCATTAAATCACCGGCTGGGGCATTGATTAACACAATCTCAACTCCGCTTTCCCGTTGCCATTGCTGCCAATCATGCAAGGGGATGGCATAAGGAAACTGAATTTCCACACGGTCAAACCCTGCCATGCGTGCCGCATGTAACCGTTCTGCCCAAGGCACTTCCGTAAACATTAGCGAGAGATTGGCAGCAAAGCGCGGCATTAGATGGCCTTCCGATACAATTCAATTAAAGTGGATAAATCTTGCACACTAAAACCCTCGGCATGTTGTGCTAACTGTGCTGCGGCTTGACTGGCTACTGGCAGCGCCAGCCCGGTCTGTTGTGCGCTATCGAGGGCGTTGCGTAAATCTTTCAATAATGTCGCCACCTTCCATTGCACCGGCTCATATTGCGCTTGTGCCATGCGTGGCGTCAGTATTTGAAACGGTTTGGAATCGGCAAAACCACCGGCCAGCGCGGGGGCTAATAAATCGGGATCAACGCCAGCTTTTTCAGCTAAGGCCACTGCCTCGGCAATCAACACCGCATTGGCGGCGACAATCAATTGATTACACAGCTTAGTCACTTGGCCGCTGCCCACATCACCCATCCGCGTGACACGGCTAGATAAAGCTGAAAACACTGGCGCTAAACCGGTGATAGCCTCGGCATCACCGCCGGCCATGATGACCAAGCTGCCTTGCTCGGCGCCAACCACCCCACCGGATACCGGCGCATCAATCCATTGAAAGGGTTGTTGTTCGGCGACCTGTGCGGCAAAACGGCGGGTGGCTTCTGGTGTGATACTGGAAAAATCCACCAAAACACGCGCCTGTGCTAATTGCGCATGAATCAAGCCGTGCTCACCGAACACCACCTGTTCCACCGCTGCCGTATCAGCCAAGCACAACATCACCACATCGCATTGTTCTGCCAAAACCTGTGGGGTGTCTGCCCATGTCGCCCCGAGTGCCAACAGCGCAGCGGCTTTGTCTGGGTGGCGGTTCCACACTTGCACGGTAAACCCTGCTGCTAACAACCGCCGCACCATCGGCTGGCCCATCAAGCCCAGCCCAGCAAATCCTAGACTTAACATCTCTGTCATGCTGTCTTACTCAAAATGATATTGCGTGACCCGTTCGACTTCTTCCTTCGAACCGAGAATCACCGAGACACGCTGATGCAAGCCTTCGGGCTGTAATGACACAATCCGCTCGCGGCCATTGGTGGCTGCACCACCGGCTTGTTCTACCAAGAAAGACATTGGGTTGGCTTCATACATCAAGCGCAGTTTGCCGGGTTTGCTTGGGTCGCGGGCATCGCGTGGGTACATAAAGATGCCGCCACGGGTCAAAATACGATGCACCTCCGCCACCATCGAGGCCACCCAACGCATATTAAAATCTTTGCCACGCACACCGGTTTTGCCAGCCAGCAATTCGGCAATATAACGCTGTACCGGTGCTTCCCAATGCCGTTGGTTCGACATATTGATAGCGAATTCTTTTGTTGCGGTGGGAATGGTCATATTGGCTTGTGTCAGCATAAATTCGCCACAATGCCGGTCCAAGGTAAACCCTTGCACACCTTGACCGGTGCTGAGCACCAACATGGTTTGTGGCCCATATAAGACATAACCAGCGGCCACTTGTTGGCTACCGGCTTGTAAGAATTGTGACTCTAATTCACCCTCGCCACGCTTCAAAATCGAGAAAATGGTGCCAACCGAAATATTGACATCAATATTGGATGAGCCATCGAGAGGATCAAACAATAATAAGTAAGGGCCTTGTGGGTATTCGGCAGGGATAGGGCTGGCATGTTCCATCTCTTCTGATGCCATACCACTGACTAACCCCGTCCATGCCAGACCATCGAGCAACATTTGATTGGCAATCACATCTAATTTTTTCTGATCTTCCCCTTGCACATTGCCGGTACCGGCTTCACCCAGCACACCTGCCAATGCCCCTTGGCTAACGGCATCACTGATGGAAACACAGGTACGCGCCACAGCGCTAATTAAGGCCGCTAAATCATGGTCGAGGTGTTGTTGCTGTTGGGCGGTTGCCAGAAAACGGGCCAAGCTGATGCTGGATGACATAAGGCACAATCCTAATCAAGATAAGTTCAGCCGCGATTATGAACTAGCTTGATGCGAGAAACAAAACCGATGGCAGGGTTTTTGCTGGCTTTGCTGGGTATGGACCGCCCAACTTCATCCCCACCGCCGATTGTGACCCTCCGTCGCGACTATAACCGCTGGGTTGCCAGCGAAACGCTCGAGGACTATGCGCTGCGCTTTACCCCGCAGCGTTTCCGCCGTTGGTCGCTATGGCAAGTGGCCAATACTGCTGCTGGTGGGGCGGCTGCTTTTTTAGTGTTAGAAGCCGTTGGGGCGACCATGATGGTGCAAACGGGCTTTCTCAATGCGTTTTGGGCGATTTTAGCCACTGGGTTAATTATTTTTTTGGCTGGGTTGCCGATCAGTTACTACGCTGCGCGTTATGGCGTTGATATGGATTTGCTGACCCGTGGTGCCGGATTTGGTTATATCGGCTCAACGATCACCTCGCTGATTTACGCCTCATTTACCTTTATTTTCTTTGCCCTCGAAGCCGCCATCATGGCCTATGCGCTAGAACTGGGGTTTGGCCTGCCACCGGCATGGGGCTATTTGGTCTGTGCTTTGGTGGTGTTGCCGTTGGTGATGCACGGGGTCACGGTGATTAGTCGCTTACAACAATGGACCTTACCCCTTTGGGCGGTGTTATTGCTACTGCCTTATCTGTTTGTCTTATGGCATGCCCCTGATGCCCTGACCGGTTTATGGCAATACACCGGTGCACATACTGCCCCAGCCGGTTTTGATTGGCACTTGTTTGGTGCGGCATTAACAGTCGGCATTGCGCTGATTACTCAAATGGGCGAACAGGCCGACTATTTGCGTTTTATGCCAGCAGCAGAGGCAGGTAAGCGGGGGCGGTGGTGGTTGGCGGTGATTGTCGGTGGGCCGGGTTGGGTGGTACCGGGGGTGATGAAAATGTTGGGCGGGGCGTTATTGGCCTATTTAGCGCTGCGTAATGGTGTGGCCGCTGACAAAGCGGTTGATCCTAACCAGATGTATTTAATTGGTTTTTCGTATGTATTTGACCACACGGCGATAGCGATTGCCGTCACTACCGTATTTGTGGTGATTTCACAGTTAAAAATCAATGTCACCAATGCTTATGCAGGTTCTTTGGCGTGGTCGAATTTCTTTTCTCGTCTGACGCACAGCCACCCCGGACGGGTGGTGTGGGTGGTGTTTAATTTAGCGATTGCCCTGATGCTGATGGAGCTGGAAGTGTTTCATGCGTTGGGGCAGGTATTGGGCTTGTATTCGCATATTGCCATTTCTTGGATGATGGCGGTGGTGGCGGATTTGGTGCTGAACAAACCGCTTGGCTTGAGTCCAAAAGGAATTGAGTTTAAGCGCAGCCATCTTTATGACATCAATCCCGTCGGCGTGGGGGCGATGTTATTGGCGTCAATATTATCTATCGCAGCTCACCTTGGGCTGTTTGGCGAGGACATTCAACCGTTTTCCGCTTTTGTGGCGATGTCGGTGTCGTTCTTGTCGGCGCCTTTATTGGCATGGCTAACCCGAGGTCATTATTACCTAGCGCGTCAACCCCACCCTCCGGCTGCCTCGGCTACACAACTGCAATGTGTGGTGTGTGAACAATCGTACGAAGCGGCAGATATGGCAACGTGTCCTGCCTACCAAGGGTCGATCTGTTCGCTTTGCTGCACCTTAGATGTGCGTTGTGGTGATCGTTGTAAACCACAAGCCCGTTTATCAGCACAATGGATGTCTTGTTTGCATACTCTGTTGCCACGGGCGTTACATCCTTATTTGGCGCATGGCTTGGCCCACTACTTATTGCTGATGGCTGGCATTGTCAGTGTGTTGGGTTTGATTTTGGGTTTGCTGTATTACATTGAATGGCAAGATGCCAATGCGCTGTATGCTGAAGCCTTGCCTGCTTTATTTTTGCGGTTACTGGCGGCTTTGGTGTTGGTCAGTGGGGTGGTGGCATGGTGGATGGTATTAACGGCACGCAGTCGTGAAGTGGCACAGGCAGAATCGGATCGACAAACAGCCTTGTTAATGCAAGAAATCGATTCTCACCGCCGTACCGATGAACAGTTAAAACGTGCTCGCCATGCGGCAGAACAAGCCAATCAGGCAAAAAGCCGTTATATCTCTTCCATTAGCCATGAATTACGCACACCGCTGAATAGTCTCTTGGGCTATGCCCAAATTTTGGCCGCCGACGCCACGATTCCCCCCCACCGCCGGCAAGCGGTAGAGGTGATACAGCGCAGTGGTGACCATTTATTGTCGGTGATTGAAGGCACGATGGACATTGCTCGAATTGAAAGCGGCAAATTGCGCTTAGACACTCGCGCCTTAGATTTTGCGGCATTTATCCAACAACTGGTGGCAATGTTCGAGCTACAAGCCCGCAATAAGGGCTTAGATTTTACTTTTAGCGGCCCTGCACATTTACCTGCGGTGGTGCGTGCTGATGAAAAACGGCTGCGGCAAATTTTAATTAACTTATTAGGCAATGCGGTGAAATTTACTCGCCGTGGTGGCGTGCGGTTTTGTTTGCATTACCGCCGTGATATGGCAACCTTTGAAGTGATTGATACTGGGCCGGGGATTGCACAAGCCGAACAAATGCGAATTTTCGAACCCTTTGAGCGTGCCGCCAGTAGTGGTGTCGGTGGCACCGGCTTGGGTTTAACCATCAGCAAAATGCTGACGGATTTAATGGGCGGTGAGCTGACTTTGCAGAGTCGTGTGGGCGAAGGTTGCCACTTCACGGTGCGCTTATTTTTGCCGTATGTCCACGCGGCGGTGGCGGCAAAAGAACTGCCACGGCGGAATCGTGTCGGCTATCTCGGTGCGCGGCGGCGTATTTTGCTGGTGGATAACGAGGATACCGATCGCGAAATGTTGGCAACCATGCTGGCGCAGTTGGGGTTTGAAGTCAGTCAAGCTGCCAGCGGTGAAGCGTGTTTGGCGTGTGTCGATGAGTTGAAACCGCACTTAGTATTGATGGATCTGGCCATGCCGGGAATGGATGGTTGGCAGACATTGCGCGTGTTGCGACAAAAGCAATTAACCGATTGTCAATTAGCCATTATTTCAGCCAATGCGTTTGAAAAAGGGCAAGAAAACGATGTCGGAATTGCCAGCGAGGACTTTTTGCTAAAGCCAATTCGAATTGAAGAATTGCTAGATTGGATCGGCCAACGTTTACAACTGTCATGGTTATTGGCCGATTCGGCGGAGGACATGACTCCAGAAGTGCCAGCCATAACAGAAAGGGTTTTTCCTCCAGCAGCAGAACTGTTGCCCTTACTTGACGCCGCTGGTTTGGGCTATGTGCGCGGCATGAAACAAGAATTGGCACGTTTAGCCATGCTCGACCCGCGCTACGCTGAATTTGTGGCCGTGGCAAGCGAGCATGTGAAACGGTTTGAGTTTGATGCGCTGCGGGAGTGGATTCGGCGCGGATTGGCCACAACAGGAAATTCGATATGAACCATTGCGGTGTGGTGCTGATTGTGGACGATCAGCCGGATAATTTAACCTTATTGCATGATGCGTTGGATGAAGCGGGATATATGGTGTTGGTGGCTACCGACGGTGAGTCAGCATTACAACGGGCGCAACGCTCCTTGCCCGATGTGATTTTGCTTGATGCGGTTATGCCCGGCATGGATGGGTTTAGCGTGGCGCGGGCATTAAAAGCCAATTTTCACACGCGGTCGATTCCGATTGTGTTTATGACTGGCCTAACCGAAAGTGAACATGTGGTAGCCGCCTTTGCTGCTGGCAGCGCCGACTATGTGACCAAGCCGTTAAAACCACAAGAAGTGCTGGTGCGGATTGCCGTCCATATCCAACAAGCACGACAACTGACCCAAGCCAGTTCCGCCCTCGACGCTTTTGGTCAAGCCACTTTAGCGATTGCCAGTGCCAGCGGTAAATTAGTCTGGCAAACCGCGTTGGCGCGCCAGCTGTTAGAAAGCTATTTTGGCCTTAGCGACACCGCTCCGCCTGTGCTGTTGCAATGGATTGCCCAAGCGCAAACCGCTTATCTCAATGGGCAAGAGCCCTCGGCTTTGGTTTATCAAACCGCTGGCCGGCGCTTGCTGGCATCGCTGCATCAACAAACCACCGAAGGGGAATGGCTGCTGGTGTTACGCGAAGAAAATCACCAAGCCAGTATGCTCAGCCTGATGCAGGTTTTTCCATTGACCCAACGCGAGGCCGAAGTGTTGTATTGGCTGAGCTTAGGCAAAACCAACCGCGATATTGCCGATATCCTCGGTATGAGTCCCCGCACGGTCAATAAACATTTAGAACATATTTTCAGCAAGTTAGGTGTTGAAACCCGCACTGCAGCGGCGGCGTTAGCCTTGAGCAAATGGCGTAGCAGTTAGGCTGGCACGGGTGTACGCCAAATGACGTATTTAAGCGAACTGGGCGCACGGGTAAGCTGTTTTTGCATTGCAGCAAAAACATTGATCACCTTTCTCAGGGAGCTTTGCCATGACCACCCGCCGCTTATTTCTGAAACTGACCACCCTCACCGCCTGCCTGTTGTCTGCGGGTCTTTCGTCCACCGTCTTGGCTGCTGACACCATTAAAGTGGGTGTGCTGCATTCGCTCTCTGGCACGATGGCGATTTCTGAGACCTCGCTCAAAGACATGGCTCTGTTTACGATTGACGAAATCAACGCCAAGGGCGGGGTGTTGGGTAAAAAGCTCGAACCGGTGGTGGTGGATCCTGCCTCGAACTGGCCGCTATTTGCTGAAAAAGCACGTCAGTTACTGACCCGAGATAAAGTGGCGGTGACCTTTGGCTGTTGGACATCGGTGTCGCGTAAATCAGTGTTGCCAGTATATGAAGAACTCAATGGCTTGCTGTTCTACCCCGTGCAATACGAAGGCGAGGAAATGTCGCCCAATGTGTTCTATACCGGTGCGGCCCCTAACCAACAGGCCATTCCGGCGGTTGAATACCTGATGAGCAAAGACGGCGGCGAAGCAAAACGCTTCTTCTTACTTGGAACCGATTATGTTTACCCACGCACCACCAACAAAATTCTACGCGCTTTCCTCAAATCAAAAGGGGTGAAGGACAGCGATATCGAAGAGGTTTACACCCCATTCGGTCATAGTGATTACCAAACCATCGTTGGCAATATCAAAAAATTCTCTGCCGGTGGTAAAACAGCGGTGATTTCCACCATCAACGGCGATTCGAATGTGCCGTTTTATAAAGAATTGGGTAACCAAGGGTTGAAATCTACCACCACACCGGTTGTCGCTTTCTCAGTGGGCGAAGAAGAATTGAAGGGGATTGATACCAAACCCTTGGTGGGTCATTTGGCGGCATGGAACTACTTTATGAGCGTCAAAAACCCTGTTAATACCAAGTGGATTACCGATTACAAAGCGTGGGCCAAGAAAAAAGGCATGGCTAATGCTGATAAGTTAGTCACCAACGATCCGATGGAAGCGACCTATGTTGGTATCCATATGTGGGCCGAGGCGGTGAAAAAGGCGGGTACGACTGATGTCAATGCGGTGCGTAAAGCGATGGCCGGCGTTAGCTTCAATGCCCCTTCTGGTTTTACCCTGAAAATGGACGAAAAAAACCACCACCTGCATAAGCCAGTGATGATTGGTGAAGTGCGTCCTGATGGTCAATTCTCGGTAGTGTGGAAAACCAAAGCCCCTGTTCGTGCTCAGCCGTGGAGTCCGTTTATCGCGGGTAATGACAAAAAACCCGATACCCCAGTGAAAAGTAAATAAGGGTTCATCGATTTGTCTGGTTGTGTGGGTGGGCACTGTCCCACCCCACAGCCAATGCACAGGGGGAAAACAAAATGCGGCAAACGATGATGCAACGGTTCATGGCGTGGGTATGCGCTGTGATGGTCTTGTCTTGCGCCAGCCTGAGTGTGGCTTCGCCATTGGCTGAACTGGTCAACACCTCACCGGAACAGCGCCCAGCACAAATTGAACAATGGGCGGCACAACCGACAGCGGCACGTTCTGAAGCTGCGTTGGCATGGCAAGAAGAACGGGTTTATCAAACACCCGACGAAAGCCAATTCTTTCTGCAACAGCCTGATGGCCAAGTGGTGGACATTCCATCAGGCAAAAGCCTCACCGCTTTACCGGCAGAAGCGGAGCCGGTGTTATTAAACAACCGCCTCCGCATGGCCTTAGAGCGTTATCAAGCGGCTACCCAGTTACAGCAGGGTGATACCGCAGCGCGTTTAGCGGCCGTGGGCTTATTACAAGACGCTGCAAATCCTGCATGGTTGCCGTTGTTACAAGCTCAATTACAGCGTGAACAAGAACCCACCGTTCGCACGGCCTTACAACTGGCCACCGCACGTATCCAGCTGCACAGCGATCAACTGCCACAACAGTTAGCCGCGATCAATACCCTTGCCGACACCCGCGACCCCAATCTCTTGGTGGTGTTACAAGAATTGGCGGATAGCACGCCACAAGCGGCAGTGCGTCAAGCCGCTTTGCGTGCAATGGCCCAGCTTGAGTCGGCACAATTTACCGATCATTTACTGGGTCATCTGTTTAGCGGCATCAGCCTCGGATCGGTCTTACTGCTGGCGGCGCTTGGCTTGGCCATCACCTATGGTCTGCTAGGTGTCATCAATATGGCACATGGCGAAATGTTGATGTTGGGTGCCTATAGCACCTATGTGGTGCAACTGGCCTTTCAACGCTATGCCCCTGCGTGGGTCGATGCCTATGTGATTGTGGCATTGCCGGTAGCGTTTTTAGTGACTTGCGCCATCGGTATGGCACTAGAGCGTTTGGTGATTCGTCATCTGTATGGCCGCCCCTTAGAAACCCTGCTCGCAACGTGGGGTATGAGCTTGGTGTTAATGCAGGCGGTTCGGGTGATGTTCGGTGCGCAGAATGTCGAAGTGGCTAACCCCAGCTGGATGGCGGGTGGTTGGGTTATCAGCCCTGCTTTAACGCTGCCGTTCAATCGTTTAGTGATTATTGCCTTTGTCGGTGCCGTGTTGTTGTTGACATGGTGGATGCTCAACCGCACCCGTTTAGGGCTGTTTGTCCGCGCTGTTACACAAAACCGCCGTATGGCCGACTGTGTTGGCGTACCAACTGGACGCGTAGATAGCTTGGCTTTTGGCATTGGTTCTGGTGTGGCGGGTTTAGGTGGGGTGGCATTAAGCCAAATCGGTAATGTCGGGCCTGATTTGGGGCAAAGCTATATCGTTGACAGCTTTATGGTGGTGGTGTTGGGGGGTGTCGGGCAACTGGCGGGCACGGTATTAGGTGCCTTTGGTTTAGGGATGTTGAACAAGATTCTCGAACCTTCGTTGGGCGCAGTCCTCGGCAAAATCGCCATTTTGGCTTTAATCATCCTCTTTATTCAAAAACGGCCACAGGGTTTGTTTGCCCTCAAGGGTCGGGTGTTGGATTAAGTTCAGGGGAAATATCATGCAAAGTGAACTGATGAGCCAGCCCTATTCAATGCGGCTGTGGGCGTGGCTAGGGCCACAATTGGGGCCATTGCTGTTAGCGGCATTGTTATTGCTCGGGGTGGCATTACCGTTGGCACATGCCTTGTTACCTGCCGATCACCCGTGGTTTATCTCGGCTTATACCTTAACCCTTGCTGGAAAAATATTGTGTTATGCCGTGGTGGCGTTGGCCTTGGATTTGGTTTGGGGCTACACCGGCTTATTGAGCCTCGGTCATGGCTTGTTTTTCGCGCTAGGCGGCTATGGTATGGGCATGTATTTGATGCGACAAGGCGATGCCGAATTGCCTGCCTTTATGACCTTTCTCGATTGGCAAACCTTGCCGTGGTTTTGGTGGGGCAGTGAACATTTTTTATGGGCATTGGTGTTGATTGTGATGGTGCCGGCGCTGGTGGCGGGAATCTTTGGATGGTTGGCCTTCCGGTCACGGATTAAAGGGGTGTATTTCTCGATCATCACCCAAGCGTTGACCTTTGCCGCCATGTTGCTGTTTTTCCGTAATGAAACCGGCTTTGGTGGCAATAACGGTTTTACTGATTTCAAAACCTTGCTTGGTTTTGGGATTGCTGAACCAGCGACACGGGCGGTGTTATTCCTGTTGTCGTTGGCGTTGTTGGTGTTGGCATGGCTGGGGGCGCGTTGGTTGGTCAACAGTCCATTTGGTCGGATTTTGACCGCAGTGCGAGATGCCGAGTCGCGCTTAATGTTCTGTGGCTACTCACCGCTTTATTTCAAATTGACCATCTGGGTGCTGTCGGCAGTGTTATGTGCTTTAGCTGGTGCGCTGTATGTGCCACAGGTGGGCATTATCAATCCCAGTGAAATGTCGCCAGCCAACTCGATTGAGATGGTGATTTGGGTGGCCTTGGGGGGGCGCGGTACTTTGATCGGCCCGATGTTGGGGGCCGGTTTGGTGAATGGCGCAAAAAGCTGGTTTACCGTGGCATTTCCCGAATATTGGTTGTTCTTCCTCGGTTTCGTCTTTATTGCCGCGACTTTGTTCTTGCCACATGGGGTGGTGGGATGGTGGCGTCGCTTATGGAGAAAATCAGCATGACTCTCTTCTCTCCTAAAACAGCTGTGGTTGAGCGTGAAGGCTGGGACGGCGAAGCCAAGGGACTCGCTCACCTTGTCGATGGCCAACTCGATACCCGTCACGGTGCAATTTTGTATCTGGAAGAGGTTTGCGTCAGTTTTGACGGCTTCAAAGCGTTAAACCATCTGAATCTGGATATTGGTGTCGGTGAACTGCGCTGCATCATTGGCCCAAATGGTGCTGGTAAAACCACCATGATGGACGTGATCACCGGCAAAACACGTCCCGATAGTGGGGCGGTGTTTTTCGGACAAACCATTGATCTGACTCGCTATCGTGAAGCCGAGATTGCCCAGCTTGGGATTGGCCGGAAATTTCAAAAGCCGACAGTGTTCGAGGCAATGACGGTGTTTGAAAACCTCCAACTGGCCTTGGCTGGCCCGCGCTCGGTGTGGGCAAGTTTGCGCGCTCGATTGACTGGCGAACAACGCGACCGAATTGAAGCGTTATTGCTGCGAGTGCGGTTGCAGGAACAACGCCATCGGGTGGCGGGTTTGTTATCTCATGGCCAAAAGCAATGGTTGGAAATTGGCATGTTATTAGCTCAAGACCCACGGCTGTTGTTGTTGGATGAGCCGGTGGCAGGGATGACCGATGCCGAAACAGAAAAAACAGCCGAATTGCTGCTGAGTTTGAAAGGCCATCATTCCTTAATGGTGGTGGAGCATGACATGGCTTTTGTCGAGGCCATCGCCGAGAGAGTGACGGTGTTGGCCGAAGGCAGTGTGCTGGCCGAGGGGAGCTTAGCGCAGGTGCAAGCAGATGAGCGGGTGATTGAGGTCTATTTGGGGCGCTAAAGTATGTTACAGATTGAAAAACTGAATCAGTTTTATGGTGGCAGTCATATCTTGCGGGATATTTCGTTCACTGCTGCTATCGGCGAGGTGACCTGTGTATTGGGCCGCAATGGGGTAGGGAAAAGTACGCTGTTGCGCTGTTTAATGGGGGTTTTGCCGATTGCCAGCGGCCAGATCACTTGGCAAGGCCAAGTGGTCAATTCTCTTTCCCCGCATCAACGGGTACAGCGTGGCATGGCGTATGTGCCGCAGGGACGGGAGATTTTTGCTCGCCTATCGGTAGAAGAAAATTTACGCATGGGGCTAGCGCGTTTTCGTGGCGCTAAAGGGCGGCAGATTCCCTCTTCGGTCTATGACATGTTCCCCGTGTTGGCACAAATGCGCCACCGGCGAGGTGGCGATCTCTCCGGCGGACAACAGCAACAATTGGCGATTGCTCGAGCCCTAGTCAGTGAGCCGTCATTGCTGATTCTAGATGAGCCAACCGAGGGCATTCAGCCTTCGATTATCAAAGACATCGGCCATGTGATTAAACAACTGGCGGCACGCGGTGATATGGCAATTGTGTTGGTGGAACAGTATTACGATTTTGCCGAGGCGCTTGCTGATCGTTATGTGGTGATGGCGCGTGGTGAAGTGGTGCAAGCCGGTGCCGGACAGGCGATGGTTACCGAGGGTGTACGAGAGTTATTGGCGATTTAAGCCACATGAACGAGAGGGGAACACCGGTGTGGTATGCCAGTTTGCAACTACGCTATGGTCAACGACATGGGCGTACCGTCCCGATTTTGCGCCAGCATCAAGGCCCATTGCGGGTACAAAAACATTTTGTGCAACCGGATGGCAGCTGTCAGCACATTATTTTGCATCCCCCCGGTGGCATTGCCGGTGGTGATGTATTAGCACTCGACATTGCCTTAGAGCAGGATGCCGATGTGCTTATCACATCGGCTGGTGCGGCGAAGTGGTACAACGGCTTTGGGCAAGCGGCACAACAAACCTTGACCGTCAACTTGGCGCGGCATAGCCGTTTAGCGTGGCTGCCCTTGGAAACCATTGTCTTTGATGGTGCACAGGTGCAATCACAAAACCGTTTTGATCTGCAACCCGATGCCGCTTTGCTGTGGGGGGAGGTGGTGTGCTTTGGCCGTCCTGCCGGTAACAAACCATTTCAACAGGGATATTGGCGACAGCGCACCGAAATTTGGCGACAACAGCAGTTGTTATGGTGTGAACACACGCGCCTAGCTGCCAGTGATCCACTATGGCAGTCGGCGATTGGGCTAGGTGGTCACAGTGTCATCGCCACTTTGCTGTGGACAGGGCAGATTCCTGATGCCTGTCACCAAGAAATTTTGGCTTTGCCCTGCAAGGGGGAGGCAGGAGCAACACAACTACCCGAAGTGTGGCTGGCGCGTTTTATTGGCGACAGCGCAGAAGCGGCGTGGCATTGGTTACGGGCGGCACGAGAACTGCTTTATCCCCATACCCATCAGCGACATGCTGATACCCCACGAATTTGGCGTACCTAGTCGAACAGCAATAACAAAGGAGGATGGGATGGAGCTGAGCCCACGAGAAAAAGATAAATTATTGATTTTCACCGCTGCGCTATTGGCCGAGCGGCGACGGGCACGCGGTTTGAAACTGAATTATCCCGAAGCGGTGGCATTGATTAGTGCGGCGATTATGGAGGGGGCACGAGAGGGCCGCACCGTCGCAGACCTGATGCACTATGGCACTACCTTGTTAGGTCGTGATGATGTGATGGAGGGAATTGCCGAGATGGTGACAGAGATTCAGGTCGAGGCAACTTTTCCGGATGGCACAAAACTGGTCACTGTGCACCAGCCCATTATTTAATCAGCGAGAAAAACATGATTCCAGGACAAATTCTTCCTGCCGCCGGTGACATCACGTTGAATGAAGGCCGCGATACGCTGTCGTTGGTGGTGGCAAACAGCGGTGATCGGCCGGTGCAAATTGGCTCGCACTATCATTTTGCCGAGGTGAATCGGGCGTTGTTATTCGACCGCCAACAAGCGCGGGGGTATCGCTTGAACATCCCTGCTGGGACAGCGGTGCGTTTTGAACCCGGTCAAAGTCGCACGGTGGAGCTGGTTGCTTTTGCTGGCACGCGCCACGTGTATGGCTTTCACGGTGATGTGATGGGGGCATTATGAAAATCTCACGACAAGCCTATGCTGAAATGTTCGGCCCGACGGTGGGTGACCGAGTACGTTTGGCCGATACCGAATTGTTTGCCGAGGTTGAATATGACTACACCGTGTACGGTGAAGAGGTGAAATTTGGCGGCGGTAAAGTGATTCGCGATGGGATGGGACAAAGCCAAGCGCTAGCAGCAGATGTTGCTGATACGGTATTGACCAATGCTTTGATTTTTGACCATTGGGGGATTGTCAAAGCCGATATTGGTTTGAAACAGGGCCGTATTGTGGCGATTGGCAAGGCCGGTAACCCAGACATTCAACCCGCGGTGGACATTGTGATTGGCGCTTCGACCGAAATTATTGCGGCGGAGGGGATGATTGTTACTGCCGGCGGCATTGACACGCATATTCATTTTATTTGCCCACAACAGATCGAAGAAGCCCTGATGTCGGGCATTACCAGCATGATTGGCGGTGGCACCGGCCCAGCCACAGGGACCAATGCCACCACCTGTACTCCCGGCCCGTGGCATATGGCACAGATGTTAAAAGCCGCAGAAGCCTTCCCGATGAATTTAGGCTTTACTGGCAAAGGCAATGCCAGTTTACCGGAGCCACTGCGTGAACAAGTGCGCGCTGGGGCGATTGGCTTAAAACTGCATGAGGATTGGGGTACTACACCAGCGGCGATTGATAATTGTCTGACAGTGGCAGATGAAATGGATGTGCAGGTGGCGATTCATACCGATACCTTAAACGAATCGGGTTTTATTGAAACGACACTGGCCGCATTCAAAGGCCGCACCATCCACACTTATCACACCGAGGGGGCCGGCGGTGGGCACGCGCCAGATATTATTAAAGCCTGCGGTGAACTGAATGTATTGCCCAGCTCCACCAACCCGACTCGCCCCTTCACCATCAATACCATTGACGAACATCTCGATATGCTGATGGTGTGTCATCACCTCGACCCGAGTATTGCCGAGGATGTGGCATTTGCCGAAAGCCGTATTCGACGCGAAACCATCGCAGCCGAGGATATTTTGCACGATCTTGGTGCATTTTCGATGATGTCCTCTGATTCGCAAGCCATGGGGCGGGTGGGAGAAACCATTCTGCGTTGTTGGCAAACAGCCGACAAAATGAAACGGCAGCGTGGGCCATTGCCCGAAGACGGTCAGCATCATGACAATGCCCGTATTAAACGCTATCTCGCCAAATACACCATCAATCCGGCCATTACCCACGGTATTTCGCATGAAGTCGGCAGCATTGAAGTTGGGAAACTGGCCGATTTGGTGTTGTGGAAGCCGATGTTTTTTGGGGTGAAACCGAGCTTAATTCTCAAAGGCGGTATGATTGCGGCGGCGGTGATGGGTGATGCTAACGCCAGTATTCCCACGCCACAGCCGGTGCATTATCGGCCCATGTTCGGTAGTTATGGCGCCGCTGTCGCTGCAACAAGCGTGACTTTTATATCCCAAGCTGCATTAGAGGCTGATATCGGTGGGCAGCTTGGTTTGAAAAAGCGTTTGGTTGCGGTGCAAGGCTGTCGTGAGGTGAAAAAGACCGATTTATTGCACAACAACTATCTGCCGGTGATTGAAGTCGATCCCGAGAATTATCGCGTAAAAGCCGATGGTCAACTGTTGTGGTGTGAGCCGGCACAGGTCTTGCCTTTAGCACAACGCTACTTTTTGTTTTAGGAGGCGGCGATGTTGGTATTACGACAATTTTGTCAAGAAGGGGTGCCGGTGGCCGAGTTGGTCTTGCCATTCGAATTACGCACCAAACGCCGCTTATTGACGCAAACCGCCGATGGGGAAGAGGTCGGGGTGTTATTGCCCTCGGATAGCCGCAGTTTGCGCGAGGGAGATTATTTATTGGCTGACGATGGGCGTTGTGTCGCGATTCGGGCTGCTGATGAAAAATTGTTGCAAGTGCGTTGTGCCGATGCCGCCAGTTTGGCGAAAGCCGCTTATCACTTGGGCAATCGCCATGTCAAAGTGCAAGTGGGACAGGGTTGGCTGCGTTTGGCGGAAGATGACGTTTTGGCCGAGATGTTGTGCCAAATGGGGTTGGTGGTAGAACGCATTATTGCACCGTTTGAGCCAGAACAAGGGGCGTACGGCGGCGGCCATCACCATTCACATGGGCAAGAATCCGCGTTTCACTACGCCCCCAAACTCCATTTATTTGGCCGCCATCATGATGCCGCTTAATGTTGCTGCTTTGCAGTGGCTACGCCTAGCCAGTCCTGCCCTGCCGATTGGTGGCTATAGCTACTCGCAAGGGTTAGAGACCGCGTTAGACCTCGGTTGGGTGTATGACGCGAAAAGTGCGGAACATTGGCTGTCTGCCATTTTGATGGGGCCCTTGGCACATTTTGATGCCGCTTTGCTGGCGCAGGCGTGTCGGGCGGCGGCGGCGGGTAACCAAGCCCTATTGGGCCATCTTAATCAACGGGTATTAGCCAGCCGTGAAAGTCGAGAGCAGCGTTTAGAAACCGAGCAAATGGCCTATTCCCTGCATCAATTACTGTCGGTGTTGCCAGAAGGTGCCGAGGGGTGGCCGGAGCAATTGCAAACCCCGTATAGCTTGCCGGTGGTGTGGGCGGTGGCGGCACATCAATTTGCCATTGCAGGCGAGGCGGCGGTGGCGGCATGGTTATGGAGTTGGTTAGAAAATCAGGTCATGGTGTTGATGAAGGCGATGCCGATGGGCCAAAGCGCCGGACAACAACTGATTTCCGCCCTGTTGCCACAGCTACACGAGGCCACTGCCTTGGCGTGGAATCTGCCAGAAGAAGAACTCAACAACTTTGCTCCACGCTTTAGCTTGGCGGCACTGAAACACGAAACCCAATACAGCCGCTTATTTCGGTCATAAATTTTCATTTTCAGAGGACACAACATCATGAAACAACCCGCTTTGCGTGTGGGTATCGGGGGGCCGGTCGGCTCAGGAAAAACCCATTTAACGTGGGCGTTATGTCAGGCTTTGCGCGAGCGCTACAACGTAGCGGCGGTGACTAACGACATTTACACGCAAGAAGATGCGCAATTTCTGGTTAAAAACGAAGCCCTTGCTGCTGATCGGATTATTGGGGTTGAAACTGGTGGTTGCCCACATACGGCGATTCGCGAGGATGCGTCGATCAATCTTGAAGCCGTAGCGCGGCTTAATCAACGACACCCAGGGCTGGATATTATTTTTATTGAAAGCGGTGGCGATAATCTGGCAGCTACCTTTAGCCCAGAATTATCCGATTTAACGCTGTATGTGATTGATGTCTCTGCCGGTGACAAAATTCCCCGCAAAGGGGGGCCCGGTATTTGTAAGTCCGATTTGTTGGTGATTAATAAAATCGACCTTGCACCGATGGTTGGGGCATCGTTAGAAGTGATGGAGCGTGATGCCAAGAAAATGCGTGGTGAACGTCCTTTTGTGTTTTCTAACTTAAAAATCAATCACGGTTTAGAGCACATCATCCAGTTTATTGAACATAAAGGCTTATTAAAATTAGGAGAAATCGATGCGTAAAGTTGTTGCTGCGATGTTGATGGTGTTATCTGCTACGGCCAGTGCGCATAGCGGACATGCCGACGGTGGCTTGTGGCACGGTCTTAGCCATCCTTTTGTTGGCCTAGATCATATTTTGGCGATGCTGGCTGTGGGTTTATGGTCGGCACAACAGCGAGATCATTTGCGTTGGCAAGCGCCGGCAGTATTCTTGTTAATGTTGACTGCTGGCGCGGTGATCGGCTGGCAAGGCGGGGCTTTGCCGTGGTTGGAACAAGGCATTGCCAGTTCGGTATTGTTAATGGGGTTGTTGCTGATCGCGTTGAGCCGTATCGCTCCGAGTGTGGCACTGGTGTTATTTGCATTGTCTGCCCTGTGGCATGGGGCGGCGCATGGGGTTGAAATGCCGGCGGCAGTGTCAGGTTTGCACTATGGCATCGGTTTTGTGCTTGCGAGTGCTATTTTACATGGCCTTGGTTTTGTGCTGGTACGAAGCCTTGCTGGTCGTTCGCCGGCTGTGCTGATCAGTCGAGTGTTAGGGGGTGGTTTGACCGTCTGTGGCGGTACCTTGTTGGCACTGAGCTTTTAATCATTGCAAACGGGTGGTTTTCTCGGCATACAATAGCGCTTCGCCATTCCACACGGAACGCTGCTATGGAAAGCCACCTGATTGAATTAGAAATCCAACTGGCTTATCAAAACGAGTTGGTCGAGTCGCTCAACGCTACCGTTGCTCGTCAACAGCTGCAAATTGACGAGTTAGAAAAAAATGTGCGTTTGCTGTATCAAATGATCTTGCACCATGCACCCGATATCCCCGACCCACGTTCGCTAGAACAAGAAATCCCGCCCCATTACTGAGCCAAGACTCCACTAGCCCAGCTCAACGAGAGCTGGGCTTTTTTTCGATCATCTTTCGCAATCGGCAAAATCTGTGCTGTAATGAAAGCAAAGTAACTATATCAATAACGTAAAAATAAACGTTATTTGGTAATTAAATAAATTTTTTGGTGTTTTTATGAAAATTCTCTTTGCTGATGATTGTCATATAGCGGCGTTACCGGTCATTTTGTACTTGGAAAAATGTGGTTATACCGTCAACCATGTCGAGAACGGTCAGCAAGCGATTGATAGTTACTTGCAAGAAACCCCCGACTTGATTTTGATGGATGTCATGATGCCGATCATGGATGGAATTGAGGCAACCAAAACTATTCGTGCCTTATCGGAAGACCACTGGGTTCCGATTGTGATGATGACAGGACTCAATGAGCAGAGTGACATTCTAAAAGGTTTCGATGCTGGCGCTGATGATTATGTGATTAAGCCAGTTAATCTACGTTTATTGCTGGCGCGTTTAAATGCAATGCGGCGTGTAGTGATGATGCAAGAGAGTTTATTTAATATTCTCGATAATGTATTTGAAGGAATTATTACTATTGATCAAAAAGGGTTGATTAAAAGTTATAATCGGGCTGCTGAACGAATCTTCGGGTATGCTTACCATGAGGTTTTGGGTGAAAATATAAAATGCTTAATGCCAAAACCTTATTCAGAGAAACATGATGCACATCTCGAACGCTATCAAAAAGACCGTACAGCGCACATCATTGGCGTGGGCCGTAAAGTGCAGGGGCTCCGGAAAAATGGCGAAGTGTTTCCCATGCGATTATCCGTAACTGAAATTCGCCGCAACCATGAAACATTATTTATTGGCTTGGTCAGTGATATTTCTGAGGAAGAAATTGGTCTCAGAAAAGTCGAATTTTTAGCGATGCATGACAGTTTAACCGGACTGCCAAACCGAGCCTATCTAAATGAAACGATGGAACTTATCCTCCATTCGGCTGCTTCCAGTGACAAGAAACATGCTTTGTTATTTATTGATTTAGATGGTTTTAAGCCCATTAATGATGAATTAGGCCATGATTGTGGTGATCAGGCGTTAAGAATCATTGCCCAACGTCTGCGCAGTCATTTACCGGCAGACGATTTTGTGGCACGAATTGGTGGTGATGAATTTGTTGTGTTGTGTTATGACGTACAAACAGCAGAAAATGCCTTGAAAATTGCTGGGCGTTTGTTAGAAGCGATTAAAGGCGTGATGCTATTAAATGAACAACCACGCCAGATGAGTGCCAGTATTGGCATTACCCTCATTCCACAGCACGGGAAAACAGCGACCGAGTTATTAACTTTGGCTGATAAAGCGATGTACCAGGCAAAAAAACAAGCAAAAGGCAGTTTGATATTGGCTGGGTTAAGCGTATGAAGATTTTTTCTGTGGCTGGGCGATGTGTTCGCGCAACAAGGGCAGATAATTTTCAATTCGATTGCTAATGTGGCAAACATGGTGAAAACGTGCGGCGATTGACCATAATGTTGCTTTGGTTTCTAAATTATGTAATTCATTCTTGATCACCGTAGTAAAACCCACTTGGCTAATTAAGCTAATCAAGCTTTGTACCGTTTTAACCAATTGTGCTGGTTCAGTAATTTGTAAGAACATCGCTTCTTTGTGTAGAGGCCATTGCTGTAAAAACAATTGCACAATATGTTGATATAAACTGTGTTCACCACCAAAGCGTTCGAGTGCGGCAGCTAAATTAAATTCTTCTACAGGGTCTTCTTCAAATAACGCCAATAAACCACTGTGGTGGTGTGTTTCGTGTGGCTGTAGTGCGCGCAACAGTTGTTGATGGTCGATGGGTTTGTCCAGCACATAATCAAACCCACAACCTGCTAGCTCGTGGATGGTGGTTTCATCAAAAGACGCCATTGCAATAATGCAGCGACACTCGGCTTGCCGCAGGGTTGTCACCAAGCTAGACCCTAGTCCATCGGGTAACTGAATATCTATCAAAGCATGGCTGAAGGGTTCGCCTGCTTCGATCAACCGTCTTGCCTCGGCTAAATCTCCGGCCATCGCTAAATGGGCACCAGATTGTTCTAGCCAACAACGCAACAAAACTTCGTGAATCAATGAATCTTCGACAATCAGCACACGGCTATGGGCAGGCACGGGCACGATGGCATCCTTTTGCTAGAAAACAAATTCGTTAAAAATTTAAGTGTTTGATTGATTTTAGCGGGAAACAAGGTGTTACGTGATGCGCCTTGTCAAATTTTTAATGAATTTTTAGCATTTAACGTTTTTGTAAAATGTCTGCTATTTGCTGCAGTAAACCTTGTTTGGATACCGGTTTTGTGGCAATGGCATCAAAACCGGCTTGGCGGATTTCGTCCTGTTCAATTGCCATCGCATGCGCTGTGTAGGCAATGACTGCTGGTTGGTTGCCTCGGTAATCTTGGCGGATGCGTTGACATAGGCTGATGCCGCTTTCCCCCGGCATACTGATGTCTAACAACACAAGATCAAAATCTTGTTGTTGCAAAATTGCCCATGCCTCAGCCGCGTCTTTCACTGCCCGCACTGCATAACCGGCTCGTTCTAAAAACAGGGTGGCGACGCGGCGATTGATTTCTTCATCATCAACAATTAAAACTGAGGCATGTTTTGTCATGGCTAAGTGTCCTGTAATGGCAGTTCAAGAATAAAACAACTCCCTTGGTTGGGCGTTGATTGCACTTGAATGTTACCACCCATCAGGCTACTTAATTCACGTACTAATGCCAAGCCCAAGCCAGAGCCGCCTTGTGAGCGCGTTACAAACCGTTCGATTTGGCGAAATTTGTCGAAGATATACGGTAAATCTTCTTCATTGATGCCAATGCCGGTATCGGTGACTTTAATCATCAAATGATGGGGTTGTCGGGTGGCTTCAATGGTTACCTTGCCTTGTGGCGTGTATTTAATTGCGTTATGTAGCAAGTTGCTGATGATTTCACTCAAGCGAACTGGATCGACCTCGGCGCAGCCTAATTGTTCACTGTCCCATCGCCGTTCAACAGAAAGATTTTTTTGACGGGCAAAATGTTGGTGTTGATTGCAGGCCTGTTGCAAGATCTCGGCCAGTTGACACGGCTTGGTTTGTAACGTCATTTTGCCGGCTTCAAGTCGTGCTAGGTCTAACACCATATCAACATGTTGATGTAATTGCTTACCGCTGCTGTGAATCATCACGGCCAATTCACGGCATTCTTCGACTTCTTCGCTTTCTTGGATCAATTCAGCTGCCCCTAAAATGCCATTAAGCGGTGTTCTTAATTCATGTGACATGTGGGCAAGGAATTCAGACTTCATTTTATTAGCTGATTCTGCTGCGGCTTGGCTGCGTTGTAAGCGGTGGGCTTGCCATAAAATATAACCACCAAATAACACTAAGAACAGAGAGCTAAATCCGCCTAGTAAAATCAGATATTCTTGTCTTTCTTCATGCTCTTGTAAAATAGAGCTATCTTTATGCATCAGCACCACAGAAATGGGGAATTTATCGAGTGTCGTGGCCGACAGTTGCCACGTGTGGTTGCCATAACCCGTAAATTGTTTTTGGATAAAAGGCTGTTTTGGATTTTTTAATAATTGGAACCAAGGGTGATGAGCAATATTTTCCCCCATTTTTAAGAAACCTGCACTTTTGGTGGTGCGAATAATGCCATCTAAGCCCACTAACAAAATCACGCCATTATGGTTGGTATGGACATCTTGATAAAGTTGAGTAAAGTAAAATGGATCGACTGAGACCACGACTACCCCACCAAAATCACCATTGGGTTTATTGATACGGCGAGTGAATTGAATTGACCATTTGCCAGAAGACCGGCCTAAAATCGGTTTGCTAATAAAAAGCCCACGATCTTTAGCTTGTTTATGCACTAAAAAATGCTCACGGTCACGCAAATCAACTCGCTTAAAATCGCGCTTATTGGTCATGGTTAAAAAACCATGCTCATCGATAATGCCAATTTGAGTAAAATAGCGGTTAATAATCACTTCTTGTTCAAGAAATGACACAATATCAACTTGTTCGGGAGATTTTTCGTAACGAAATTTAAGAAAACGGGTGGTTTGATCGACTTCACGAATCACGCTATCGATATGTTCCTCTAAGGCACGGACTAAATTACGATCAATTTCTTGTTGGTGAGTGATACTGATTTTTTTATCATGCTTAATCAGAGCATTAATTCCAAACCATAGCCCTAACAAAACGCAGAGTAGGAAAACGGGCAAAATGGTGGTGAGATGGTGTGAAGATAAGAGACGTTTAAACATCTGTCTCTCCTAGTTGTAAATAATGGGTCAGTTCTTCATTGAGGGAATTCATAATTTTTTCTAGTTGTTGGCTATCTTCGAACGGAAAATCATCCGATTGTGTGAGATGTTGTCTCAGTGTGTGTACGATATCTTGGCCGATTTGGCATTGAAAAATGCCAAAGGTGGCAGAGAGCTGATGTAGAAGCTGTCGCAGGGCGGGTAAATTGTGTTGTTGTAGTTGGGCGAGGTGCAGAGGTAACTCTTGTGCATATGCTTGTGCTAACAGTCGAAACCCTTGTTTGTCGCCGCGTAACGGGGCGAGGGCATGCTCTGGATTAAAGTAACGGTAGTTTGTCATAGACTGTTGCCCTTATCATAAGCATCTAGCCTCAAGAGTAGAGTAATTTTTCTAAAAAACCCACTCGGATGTTCCCTAGTATTGGGCAAAATCGTGAATAAATTATTCGGTGAACAATCAAATTATTATCGAAAAATGGATATTAAAAAAAGAAAATCATTAGAAAAGATCATTAACCTCGGCGCAATATCCGCACTTTCTCCTTTATTTGCGATTCAATCTGTTTTAGCAAGTCAGGCGGCGGTCATTCAAGGCATCCGTACACTACAAGGTCAGGTATGGATCAATGGTCGGCTTGCTAAAGTGGGTGATTTGGTGCGCCGAACTGACCGGATTACCACAGGAAAACATGCCCATGTGGTGTATGTCATTGGTGAGGAAGCCTATTTACAACGCGATCAATCCGAAGTCTTGTTTGGCGAAGATGCACAACAGTTTTTTCGGGTTATCACTGGGAAATTGCTGGCTGTATTTGGACGCGGTGAAAAAACCTTACATACGCCAGTGGCAACCATGGGGATTCGGGGGACGGGTTGTTATTTCGAGGTAGAACCAGAGCGAACCTATTTTTGTTTGTGTTATGGCTGGACTCATCTTCAGCCGACGGCCAACCCACAACAAGCTATGCGCTATACCTCGTTTCATCATGATCGGCCGGTGTATATCTACCCCCGAGAACAACAGCCGATTGAGCCTGTCCCCGGGGGCGTTTATAACCATACCGATGATGAGTTATTGATGTTAGAAGCGCTGCAATATCGCAGCCTGCCGTTTGACATCAACTCATATTCAGAGGGTAGTTATTATTAGGCAATTAACTGAAACGCAGAGTGTCACCTTGTTTCAAAAATTCAAGGTTCAGCTCAGCACCTTGGCTTAATGCTGCGGCAGGTGTTGCTGCAGCTTGTTGTGCCTGAATTTGCGCGTGTAGAACAGCAAGTTGGCTGAGCTTAGCGATATTTTGCATCGACAGCAGTTGGCAATACACCAAAGGCAGAGCGCCGGCTTGGCGGATATGAAACAGGGCTTCTGCTGGCAAGGCGTTAAATGCCGCCTCGTCAACACGGAACAAACCTTCCACTGTTTTATCGCCCTCGGCGGTTTGCACAGTTAACGGCCACGGCACAATTAATTGATACTGCTGTAAAACATCACACATCTGCCGAGTGGCGGCATCTGCCGTTTTGACATGGCCGAGGAACGTCAGCAATTCATTGATGACTTGGCTTGGTTTACCTGGCTCATCAAAGAAATGCTCACCGCCTTCAGAGGTTAAATGATCGCCGGCTTCATCAATACATAACACCTGCTGTCCGTCTGTGCTGTCCAACAAGGCAAATGGATGGCCGCGATAGCGAGCAGGGATATAGTCACCCGCCCAACGACCATCAGGTAACACCAACAGGTTTTGGTTAGGTTGCAGTCCTTGTACTGCCACCACGGTAAAACGATCGTTCACTGGGACAAATGCAATAGCAAGGCTTAACACCGCTTTTGCCAGTTCCGGTGCTGTCAGTGGGGCAATGGCATCCGTAGCGGCAAATAAATAGTTGGAGTAGCGTTTCCATTGTTGATTACCGTGGCGCTCAAATGAAATGGGATGGTATTGCGGCATAGTCTCTACCTTTGTAACAAGCATCATGAAGTTGGCGGATTCTGACAAAAAATGGAGGGGATGACCAGCGAACTGCTGCGACTTCATGAGATTTTTAAACGAACATCTTTCTTTTGTCACAAAATCGCTTTACGATATGACAAATTGAATGGCTGCTATCAAAAAAGCCATCTATATAGAGGAGAACAAAGATGTCAGAAACAACGATTGCACTACCCGAATTGGCGCAAGCGATTTCGTCTTATATCAGCCAACAGGCGGATACCCCCGAACCCACGTTAGAGATTCAACCTTATGTCTACACCTATCCCAATGCTGGGATTGGTGAGCATACGGCACAGGATTTGCGGACTTGGTTGTCGGTGGTGGCGCATGCTGCTCAATCTGGGATGCGTTAGCAACCAAGCTAAAATGAAAAAAATGTATGAAGGCAGATTCCAAACTTGGGATCTGCCTTTTTATTTGCCAAAAACATAACACAAATTTTCTTTTGGCATAGCAATTTATTGATTACCTATAAGTCATTATGTGTTTTTATAAAAACTTCGTCATTGTTATTTTAATGTGTATAAGATAAATTATTCTGATAAATGTCAATTCTTTGTTTTTGTTGTTTTAATTGTTTATATCTTCTGCTTTAATGGTATTAGACAAAGGTGTTAATAAAGCCAATTCGAGGTTTAAGTCTGTGATGATGACATTCGGTGGCGGTAAAAAGAGAAAGGTAGATACCATGAAGCAGCGGACGAACAATGTTGTTTTACATTTAATTTTGCAACAGGCACAGGCCGAGTTTGACGATCAGGAGTTGGTTGATGGTGCGTTTTTAGTAGCGGTGGGGCGTGCTATGAATCGTCTGTGTCTCAAAGCAACATCTCTTGCTTTAGAAGAGCATATTCATGTTCGCCGAGTGGAGCAGAATGTCTTTGTGTGGTCGGATGTTGCGCGGTTGCAATGCGAGGTGTTTTTGCTGAAGTTTGCTGAGTTGTTCATTGCGATTGCTGCAGAAATTGGTGCTGAGTATGAAGCAAAGTTATTTGTCCCTACTAGCATCGATGAGCAGGAGATTTTGTTTGGAGGCAAAGCAAGCTGTCATTCGAATCGACCCTGTGTCGCGGTGGAAAAACTCGGTGCTTATTCGCGGAAAAATATTTTCCGGCTAACACGCTTATCCAACCACGCGGCAAAGCATTCTCAGTGTGATGTTGAAATGGTCTAGCGGCAAAAAAGACCCCAAAGAATTATCAATGGGGTCTTGTGCCTTACTTATTCTTGCCGCATTTGTGGGAACAAAATCACATCACGGATTGATGGTGCATCGGTTAACAACATCACCAAACGGTCAATACCGATACCACATCCGCCGGTTGGCGCCATGCCATATTCCAAAGCACGGATGTAATCTGCATCAAAGTGCATTGCTTCATCATCCCCCGCATCTTTTTGCTCAACCTGCTTCAAGAAGCGTTCGGCTTGGTCTTCTGGATCGTTCAACTCTGAATAGCCATTTGCCAACTCACGCCCCACCACAAACAATTCAAAACGCTCGGTGATACCGGCGCGTTGATCGCTAGCACGGGCTAACGGCGAAACTTCTGCTGGGTAGTCGATAATAAAAGTTGGCTGCCACAGCTGGCTTTCTGCACTTTCCTCAAACAACGCCAACTGCAAACTACCGAGGCTGGTTGCCGGTGGCAATTTACCGCCCAAGCGTTTGATTTCATTGCTCAACCATGCGGTATCATTGAGCTGTTCATCAGTGTATTGTGGATTGTAATGACGGATGGCTTCTAAAATGGTGAAACGGGCAAAAGGTTGGCCTAAATCGACTTCACGACCATTGTACTGCACCACGGTGGTACCACAGGCGGCGATGGCGGCTTGGCGGATAATGGTTTCTGTGAGGGTCATCATCCGTTGGTAATCTGCATACGCCTCGTAGAATTCCATCATGGTGAATTCTGGATTGTGGCGGGTGCTCATCCCCTCGTTGCGGAAGTTGCGGTTAATCTCAAACACGCGCTCCAATCCACCGACTACCAAACGTTTCAGGTACAGCTCTGGAGCAATCCGCAGATAAAGCGGCATGTCTAATGCATTGTGATGAGTCACAAACGGTTTGGCTGTGGCACCGCCGGGGATGGGGTGCATCATCGGTGTTTCGACTTCCAAATAGCCTTCGCCAACCATCGTTTCCCGCACATTTTGGATAATTTTTGAGCGTTGAACGAAGGTTTTGCGGCTGTCTTCGTTGACGATCAAATCCACATAGCGTTGACGATATTTCTGCTCTTGGTCAGTCAAACCGTGGAATTTTTCTGGCAGGGGACGCAACGATTTGGTCAATAAACGCAATTCGCTGACATTAACCGACAGTTCGCCTTTATTGGTTTTAAACAAAGTGCCACGGGCGGCCAAAATATCGCCCATGTCCCAATGTTTGAATGCCGCGTGCACATCAGCACCCACGCCTTGATCGTTAATATAAAACTGGATCCGGCCAGAGCCATCTTGCACGGTAGCAAAGCTGGCTTTCCCCATCACCCGTTTTAACATCATCCGGCCTGCCACACTGACAGTGATGGCGAGTTGTTCTAACTCTTCTTTGCTTTTATCGCCATATTGAGCGGCTAAGTTTGCGGCCAGATGTTCACGTTTAAAATCATTCGGGAAAGCAATGCCTTGTTCGCGTAAGGCATGCAGTTTTTGCCGACGTTCAGCAATAATCTGGTTTTCATCAACAGCGATCTCGCTGGCGGGGGTATGTGCTGACATAAAAAATCCGTAATTTAAGTAGAGATTGCGTTAAGGATTACACGCCTTGTTTCAGGCTCGCTTCAATGAAACCATCCAAGTCGCCGTCCATCACCGCCCTGACGTTACCGACTTCTACGTTGGTGCGTAAATCTTTCACCCGCGATTGATCGAACACGTAAGAACGAATTTGGTGTCCCCAACCCACATCGGTTTTGCTGTCTTCAAGCGCTTGTTTTTGTTCATTGCGTTTGCGTAATTCTAATTCGTATAAGCGCGCTTTCAGCATCGACATCGCCTCAGCACGGTTTTTATGCTGTGAGCGGTCGTTTTGACATTGCACAACAATCCCTGTTGGGTTGTGCGTGATACGGATGGCGGAGTCGGTTTTGTTAATATGCTGACCACCGGCACCCGAGGCACGATAGGTATCAATCCGCAGATCGGCAGGGTTGATTTCAACCTCAATCGAATCATCGACTTCGGGATAAACAAACACACTGGCAAACGATGTTTGACGACGATTGTTGGAGTCGAATGGACTATTACGCACTAAACGATGGACGCCAACTTCGGTACGCAGATAACCGTAGGCATATTCACCGCTGATTTTCAGGGTGGCGCTTTTAATGCCAGCTACTTCACCTTCAGATTCTTCGATCACTTCGGCTGTAAAGCCTTTGCGCTCGCAATAACGCAAATACATCCGCAACAACATCTGCGCCCAATCTTGCGCCTCGGTACCACCCGCGCCAGACTGAATGTCTAAGAAGCAGTTGTTCGGATCCATCGGGTCGGAGAACATCCGGCGGAATTCTAATGTCGCTAGCAGGTTTTCAATTTCATCTAAATCGGCTTTGACTGCCAAAATAGTATCGGTGTCTTCTTCTGCCTTACCCATCTCTAACAGCTCGCCGCCGTCTTCTAGGGTTTGGCTGATCCGGTCGATCACAACGACGACATCTTCAAGTTGTTTTTTTTCACGGCCCAATTCTTGCGCCCGTTTCGGGTCTTCCCAAATCGTGGGGTCTTCACTGAGGCGGCTGACTTCTTCTAGGCGTTCTTGTTTGGTGGGATAGTCAAAGATACCTCCGAATTTCGTCGTTACGGGCGGCGAGATCGGCAAGCTGGTTATCAATTTGGTTGAGAACTTCGGCTTCGAGCATGGTGGATCCTGAATGCAAAAATGGCTTCAAAAACCGCAAATTATAACCTTAGGCGTGCTGTATTTACACTAAAAGATGTGCCATGCCAGACTGTAATATGCTTTTTTGGAATGAAGCTGTAATGATTTGTTCGTTTTATGCCTATTGCAAACTGGTCTTGAAACGGTTAGCTTTAACGACACCGTTAATTTTTCTGCCCCTAATCCTTTTTATTGAGGTGAACAATGCGTATTGAAACCTTAGCCGTGCATGGCGGTTATTCTCCTGATCCCACCACCAAAGCCGCCGCTGTGCCGTTATATCAAACAGCCAGTTATGCGTTTGATAGCGCGCAACATGGGGCAGATTTATTTGACTTGAAGGTACAGGGCAATATCTACACCCGTATCATGAATCCAACAACTGACGTATTGGAAAAACGGGTTGCGGCGTTAGAAGGTGGCATCGGTGCGTTGGCGCTGGCTTCCGGTATGGCGGCTATTTTGTATTCGATTCAAACCATTGCAGAGGCTGGCGACAACATTATTGCCACTTCAACGCTCTATGGTGGTACCTATAACCTGTTCGCACATACCTTGCCGCAATTAGGCATCGAAGTGCGATTTGTCGATTATCGCCAACCAGAACAAGTGGCTACGTTAGTCGATGCCAAAACCAAAGCCGTGTTTTGTGAATCGATTGGTAACCCATTAGGTAATGTGGTTGATTTCGCTGCCTTCGCTGAGGTGGCGCATCAGAACGGTTTGCCGCTGATTGTCGATAACACGGTGCCAAGTCCATATTTGTGCCGTCCGTTTGAGCATGGCGCTGATATTGTGGTGCATTCTTTGACCAAATACATGGGCGGTCATGGGACGACTATCGGCGGTATCATCGTTGATTCTGGTAAATTCCCTTGGGGTGAGCATAAAGAACGCTTTGTTCGTCTCAACACACCAGACGTCAGCTATCACGGTGTGAACTATGTCGAGGCATTAGGCGCTGCTGCGTATATCGCCCGTGCTCGTGTTGTCCCATTACGCAATATGGGCGCAGCTATTTCGCCATTTAACAGCTTTATGATTTTGCAAGGGATTGAAACCTTGCCATTGCGGATGGATCGTATCTGCGAAAACACGCAACAGCTGGCGAAATTCTTGCTACAACATCCACAAGTGGCTTGGGTGGAATACGCCGGTCTGGAAGGTAGCCCGTCTAAGGCCTTGGTTGATCGCTATATGTCTGGTAAAGCCTCTGGCATTCTGTCGTTTGGCGTGAAGGGTGGACGTGAAGCGGGGGCGGCTTTCCTTGATCGGTTACAACTGATTACCCGTTTGGTCAATATTGGCGATGCTAAGAGCTTGGCGACTCATCCGGCTTCTACGACTCATCGCCAACTTAACGATGAAGAATTGAAAAAAGCTGGTGTGTCTGCTGATATGGTGCGTTTATCGATCGGCATTGAACATATTGAAGATTTGATTGCCGATGTGACACAGGCATTGGAACCGCAAGCCTAAACACAGCGTCCTCCTCGCTGCGTGCTTGAATATCGCAGCGAGGAGGTTTGCTCATGCTTCACCTGCCCCCCTCACCCTGCTTCCTGTTACAATCCCCGCTTAATTATCTGCCTGCACTGAATGTGTAATGGGGGTCGTATGTATTTTGTTGATCGTTCTGTTGCTGTTATCAAACCGAAACAACCGTTTCTCGATTGGTTAAATAATATGCCAGACAACGACATTGATTTGTCGTTAGATAATCTGCGTGCAGATTGCACCGTGTTACTGATTCCGGAATACGACGAACCTGAAGAAGGCGTTGCTTATATCGACGAGATTTTCGAGCGTGTGTTCGAGATGGAATTGTCGAGCTGGTATGAAGATAACACCGTCTGGCCGACAGATCGTTCTCTGAAAGCTTTTTGGGAATGGTTTGATGTTGAATTTCACTCGATGTTGATTGATTCATTAGACGAAGACTTAAGTAACACCCCAATCTAAGTTATCCCTAAATCATCATCTCTGCCTTGGCCATGCCGCCTAAGCAACAGTATCCCTTGCAACCCAGCCGCCAGCGACGATACGCACTGTTAATCCTGATGGGGCTTAGCACGCTGTTGTTGTCGCTGACCCTCGATGCGCTGTGGTGGTCTGTCCTTCCTTTGTTATGGGGAGGATATTGCTGGCGCGAAAAAATGCCTGCTATTGCTTTTGCGCTTGAACCGCAGGGAGGTTTGTTGTTGCAAACGGCGGCAGGTAAATGGCTGCCGGTGCAGTTGGATACCCAAACCCGAATTTGGCTACTGTGGCTGGTACTCAGCTGGTCGGGCGGGCGGTATGTGATTTGGCCTGACAGTTGTCACCAAGAAGCCCAGCGGCAGTTGCGCATCTGGTTACGTTGGCATTGGGCCTTTGCCTCTTCTTCCTCAATGGTAATAAAAAATTGACTGCTTCCACGCTTTTAACAGAACACACACCCTTAGCAACATGGTTATCACACTTAGAATCGCTACATGGTCAAGCGATTGAATTGGGGTTAGACCGTGTGCAACAGGTCAAACAGCGTTTGCAACTTACCCCAACTTGCCCAGTATTTGTTGTGGCAGGAACGAATGGCAAGGGCTCGATTTGTGCGCTGTTATCAACCATGTTGCGGGCCGCTGGGTTTCGTGTCGGGACATACACCTCGCCGCACTTATTACGCTACAACGAGCGTGTGCGTATCGATATGGAAGAAGCGTCTGATACGGCAATTTGCGCTGGACTCGCTGCTGTCGAGCAAGCGAGAGGGGATATTTCCCTGACCTATTTTGAATTCGGTACGTTGGCAGCCGTGGCGTGTTTTATGCAAGCCGAAGTGGACGTAATGGTGTTGGAAGTGGGGCTTGGTGGGCGTTTAGACGCAGTGAATGTCTTTGATGCTGACTGTGCCATTATTTCAAGCATCGACTTAGACCATCAAGATTGGTTAGGCGATACTCGAGAGTTAATTGGGCGTGAAAAGGCGGGGGTATTCCGTCAGGCAAAACCGGTGGTATGTGCCGATCCAGAACCGCCGCAATCTCTGTTAGATCACGCTCACGCTTTGGCCTGTCCGCTTAGAGTATTGGGGCGTGATTTTGGTGGGCAGCGTGGCGAGGGCCAGCAATGGTTATTTTGGTCGAATGAAAATCGCCGTGGTGGTTTGCCTGTTCCTGCTTTACGCGGCAACTATCAAATCCATAATGCCAGTGCTGTGATTGCGGCACTGGAACTGATGCACGATAAGCTACCCGTATCGATGGGTGCGATTCGGCGTGGTTTGGTGGAAGTGGAATGGCCTGGGCGGTTCCAAGTGTTACCTGGGCGGCCTGTTGTGGTGTGGGATGTGGGGCACAATCCACATGCGGCGCGTGGTTTGGCTGCCAACCTTACCCAACTGAGCTTTGCACAACACCGTTACGCTGTTTTTTCTGTCCTAGCAGATAAAGATATCGATGGTGTGATTGCACCGTTGAAAGATCAATTTGATACGTGGTTGATTGCACCGATTGATCATCCCCGTGCATTGCCGGTGGCGGCGATTGCTGAGGCTCTGCAAAATCATGGTATCAGCGCGATTGAAACCCTACCTTCGGTAGCAGAGGCTTGGCAGTTGGCTTTATCGCGTGCCGATGAAAATGATAGAATCGTGGTCTTTGGGTCGTTTTTCACTGTGGCGGCAGCTGTCCAAGTGGGCCGACCATAACAGACGCATTTCCTAAGTTTGCCGAAGGATGGGCATGAGCCGCGATAATCAAGCTGATTTGATCACGTTACGCAAACGTGCCCGCCGCCGCTTGGTGGGAGCAATTGCCTTAACTGGTATCGCTGTCGGTGTTTTATGGAATGTGGTGGACAACGCCCCACCGAATGCCGATTTGCGTCCAGAATCTGTCGATGTGGTCGGGGCCGTTGTCGCACCTGCGACACCACCGACGGCTGAATTACCGCAACCGAATGAACCGGTGGAAGCGGCAGTACCGACCCCAGTATCACCGGCGGCTGTCCCCGTGACCCCGCCGCCTTTGGTGATGCCAAGCGGCCCGATTGCCGTACCCAATTCCACGCCGCCTAAAGCCCCTTCACCGCCTAAGCCCGAGCCAAAACCAGCACCGGTGGTTGAACCAAAACCAGTTGAAAAACCAGTGGTGAAAGTTGAGCCGGTGGTCAAAAAGACCGAAGAGAAGCCCAAACCTATTCCAGAGGTTGCTAAACCGGTGGAGAAACCACCGGTGGCAGAAAAACCGAAACCTGTGGTTGAACCACCGCCAAAAGTAGTCGAAAAACCGGCGGAAAAACCTAAGCGCGATCCAGCTGCTATCTTAGAAGGCCGCTTTGATGAAGCAGCGGCAGATAAGAAACCGGCTGCCAAAGCAGCTGAAACTAGTGCTGGCGCCAACAAGCGTTATATCGTACAGATTGCCGCATTATCCGATGCAGCCAAGGCAGATGAGCTGCGGGCAAAATTGGCATCAGTTGGGGTACAGGCAAAAATTTCTCGTGTGGAAACCAGTAAAGGTGAAATCAGTCGTGTTCGTTTAGGGCCTTTTAACAACGAGCAAGATGCAAAAGCGGCTTTGGCAAAGGCAGCTCAGGTTGGAGTCAGTGGAATTTTAATTCCACAGTAACAGCATGAATATTCTCGATTATCTTATCATCGCTGTTTTGGGTGGCTCGGCTTTGTTGGGGCTCTTGCGCGGTTTTACCCGTGAAGTGTTTTCTCTATTTGCATGGATTGTTGCCTTTATTGCTGCACGTAGCCTAACCCCTGCTTTGGCGGATTGGCTGCCAGTCGGTGAACCGGGCAGCTTGTTACGACCGGTATTAACTTTTGTCGCGCTGATGGTCGTGGCCAGAATGGTGCTGGATATTTTTTCTCGTCTGGTGGCGGCACTCTTGCGGGGAATTGGCTTAGGCCCGCTCGATCGTCTATTGGGCTTAATTTTTGGCAGCATTCGCGGTGGCGCTTTTGTCCTGCTATTGGTATGGTTCGCTGGTTTAACTGATTTCCCACGTCAATTAGTGTGGCAAAAATCGTTGTTGATGGGGCCATTTGAAACCTTGGCCCAACATACCACAACGTGGCTGCCGGCTGTGTTGGCACAACAAATCAACTTTTCAGATTATTTCTTTGTGATCCCTGAACGGCCAGCTTGGATGCCTGCGCCGTCAGTATCGCCTAACCCTCGCCCTTCTCCTGCAACAAACTGAACGCGCTTAGCGCAGAGGCTTGAATAACTATGTGTGGCATTCTCGGTGTGGTCGGTCAATCGCCGGTCAATCAACTTTTGTATGACGGATTACAAATCTTGCAACATCGCGGTCAAGATGCCGCAGGGATTGTAACGGCCAGCGGCAACAGTTTTCACATGCACAAAGGTAGCGGGATGGTGCGTGATGTGTTCCGCACCCGCAATATGCGCTCGTTATTTGGCCATGTGGGTATTGGTCATGTGCGCTACCCGACTGCTGGGTCTGCCTCGAATTTGGCCGAAGCACAGCCTTTCTATGTCAATTCGCCCTATGGCATTGTGTTGGCGCACAACGGTAATTTGACCAATACCGATGAATTAAAAGAGGAAATGTTCCGGCAAGACCTCCGCCATATCAACACCAATTCTGATTCGGAAGTGTTGTTAAACGTCTTTGCCCATGAACTGCAAAGACATATTTATGGCCGCGAATTATCGGAAGAAGCGGTTTTCCATGCGGTGGTTGAGGTCAACCGCCGCGTTAAAGGTGCGTATGCGGTAGTGGCGATTATCGCTGGCTTTGGCTTAGTCGCTTTCCGCGATCCAAACGGCATTCGGCCTTTGGTGTTGGGGATCAATCGTAACGGCCCGATTTCTGAATATATGTTGGCTTCCGAATCGGTAGCACTGGATTGTTTAGGATTTAAATTAGAACGAGATGTCGCCCCAGGTGAAGCGGTGGTGATTCGCTTTGATGGCACGATGTCTAGCCGTATGTGTGCTGATCCTGCACCCCATACCCCGTGTATGTTTGAATATGTTTACTTTGCGCGTCCTGATTCACTGATTGATGGTGCCAGTGTCTATCAAACCCGTTTGTTGATGGGTGAAAAACTGGGCGACAAGATCCGCCGTGAATATCCACAACTGGCTGATATTGATGTGGTGATTCCAATTCCAGACACCAGCCTTCCTTCAGCGTTACAACTGGCAAACCACCTCGGTTTACCTTTCCGCATGGGCTTTATCAAAAACCGCTATGTGGGACGTACCTTTATTATGCCGGGGCAGGCTACGCGTAAAAAATCGGTGCGGCAGAAGCTCAACGCAATTGGTCACGAATTTGCCGGTAAGAATGTGTTATTGGTCGATGACTCCATCGTCCGTGGTACTACCAGCCGTGAAATCGTACAGATGGCGCGTGATGCCGGCGCAAATAAAGTGTATTTTGCCTCTGCTGCGCCGGCAGTTCGATTCCCGAATGTGTATGGCATTGATATGCCGACACGGGCGGAATTGTTAGCCACGGGTCGCACAGAAGAAGAAATTGCCCGCGAAATTGGCGCTGACGCCGTGGTGTATCAAGACCTCGACGCCTTGAAAGAAGCGGTACATGTTGCTAATCGCAACTTGGTTGATTTTGAAACATCCTGTTTCGATGGCCGCTATATCACTGGTGATATTGATGAAGCGTACTTGAATCAAGTCGAAAGCTTGCGTAGCGATGCCAACGGTCAGCGTCATGATGCTAAGACACAAGGTATGTTGGACATGAATTTAAATGTTGCTGAGCAAAATTTAATCTAACAGCTTGTTTATGTTGTGAATTTTAAAAACCCCGCCTTGTCATGGGCGGGGTTTTTTTCGGGATTTTTATTTTTGTTCAGTACAAAACTTTGACAAATTTATAGTTTTCTCTATCCTTCTCTCTAACAAGGGAGAAAAACGATGCGCATTGCTGTGATTGGAGCTGGGATTGCTGGTTTATCTGCAGCATGGTTGCTGCGAAACCATCATCAAGTGACGTTATTTGAAGCCGAACATCGTGCTGGTGGCCACAGTAATACCGTGGATATTGAGGTGGAAGGTCAACACTTGGCGGTGGATACCGGCTTCCTCGTACATAATGATAGAACCTATCCAAACTTAATTGCTTTATTCGATTTGCTCGGCGTAAAAACATATCCGAGCGAGATGAGTTTTAGCGTGCGAGTAGAAGCATCGAGTTTGGAATGGGCCGGCACTAACTTAAATACTTTATTCGCTCAACGCA
Organism: Aquaspirillum serpens DSM 68; assembly: GCF_000420525.1. GTDB lineage: Bacteria > Pseudomonadota > Gammaproteobacteria > Burkholderiales > Aquaspirillaceae > Aquaspirillum > Aquaspirillum serpens. The sequence goes on along the minus strand of NZ_ATVC01000022.1, from coordinate 625 downwards.
GTAATCTGGTTTCGCCTTCATTTTGGCGCATGTTGCGCGATATCTTGCGTTTACACCAACAAGCACCGCAATTGTTGGAACAAGCCCGACAACAACAATGGACTTTAGGCCAGTTACTCCAGAACAGCGGCTTTAGCCGTGAAATGCAAGAAAACTATTTGTTACCGATGGGTGCGGCGATTTGGTCGGCACCGGTGGCGAAGATGCGCCAATTTCCTGCGGCTTCTTTCCTCAGTTTCTTTGACATCCTCCCCGGCCTGAAGGCCGGAGATTCCTACGGCGCTCAGACGCGGCATTGAGCCGCATCTGAGTCGCTTCGGTGGGTTCCTGCTGCTGGCGGCATTGCTGCACCGCTCACTTCACAGGCGAACCGGGCGTGTCCCGCCCTTAAAACATTGATCGCGCCGACCAGATCGGCGTTTTCCTCGAAACCGCACTTGACGCACGCAAACTGTGCCTGCGTCTTGCGGTTGTCCGCCGACACATGGCCGCAGCACGGACAAGTGCGGCTGGTGTTCTGGGGTGGCACGACAACCAGCCAGCCGCCGTTCCAGACCAGCTTGTAGTCCAATTGGCGACGGAACTCGCCCCAGCCTTGGTCGAGGATGGACTTATTCAGACCGGA
>NZ_ATVC01000021.1 GCF_000420525.1 Aquaspirillum serpens DSM 68 | reverse complement strand
GCACAGCCCATCAGGCTTTGCTGCAACAGCACGGGTTACGACTGAGCATGAGCCGCAAGGGTAATTGTTGGGACAACGCCGTCATGGAGCGATTCTTCCTCAATCTGAAGATGGAACGCGTCTGGCAACGCGACTACGCCAACCACAACGAGGCTATCCGCGATATCGCTGATTATATCGTGACGTTCTACAACAACCTGCGATTGCATTCAACTCTGGGTTATTTGCCCCCAGCTGTCTACGAACAGAATATGGCAAAGAAACAACCTATCTCTCTGTCCGAAAAAATTTGACCGTTACATCGATCTGTTTGAACATTGGCAGGAGCAACACATCATGGCACAGCTGACTCATACACCGGTGGTCACCGCTTTACGGTCTTTAGAAACGCTCAGTCAAACCAAAGAGGAACAACTGCGCGCCATCGCACGGCAACGTGCCGTGTGGGATTACAACACCGACATTATTACGGCACGGGAAGAAGGCATAGAAGAAGGCATTCAAAAAGGTCGTGAAGAGGGCATGAAAATATTTCTCCGCAGCATGATCGAAACAAAGTTTGGCCAGCCATTACCCGATTGGGTGTTGTCGCGGTTACGGACAGCGACGCCAGAACAATTACAGCAATGGGGCATTTCGTTAGCGCAGGTACAGCGGTTAGAAGATATTTTTGACACCTAACCAACACCATAGAACAACCAAGCGCAAATACAACAACGCCCTGCATAATAACAGGGCGTTGTTTATTAAGGTGCTAGCGGCTTACATATTCGGGTAGTTCGGGCCACCACCGCCTTCTGGCGTTGTCCAGTTGATATTCTGGGTTGGGTCTTTAATGTCACAGGTTTTACAGTGAACACAGTTCTGTGAGTTGATTTGCATACGGGGGTTGCCCGTTTCACGTCCCACAATTTCATACACCCCAGCAGGGCAATAACGCTGCTCTGGTGCGTCATACAGTGCCAAATTGATCTGAATTGGAACACTGCTATCTTTCAAACGCAAATGCACCGGCTCATCATCACGGTGATTGGTGTTTGAAATAAACACGCTCGACAGCTTATCAAAGCTGATTTTCCCATCCGGTTTCGGATAGTGAATTTTTGGCATGTCTTTGGCTTTTTTCAGACACTCATGGTCGGCGTGCAAGTGATGCAATGTCCACGGTGCTTGGCCGTTGAAAATATAAGTGTCGATGGCGGAATACATGATGCCGCCCCACAGCCCCCAACGGAAGGAAGGACGCACATTGCGCACTTTCCACAGCTCATCAAACAACCAGCTCGCCTTGAAGGCTTCGGTGTAAGACGTTGCTTCGTTCTCCAACGACTCGCGGCTCAGCATATCGAACACTGCCTCGGCCGCCAACATCCCCGATTTCATCGCCGTGTGCGTACCTTTAATTTTCGGCACATTGAGGAAACCAGCGGTATCACCAACCAACAAACCGCCTGGGAACGTCAGTTTAGGTAACGATTGCACACCACCTTCGGACAAAGCCCGTGCACCATAGGAAATACGGCGAGCGCCTTCGAATACATCACGAATGGCTGGGTGTGTCTTAAAGCGTTGGAATTCGTCAAACGGCGACAGATGTGGATTTTGATAGTCCAAACCAATCACAAAACCAACAACGACTTGATTATCCTCTAAGTGATAGAGGAAAGAGCCGCCATAGGTGTTGTTGTCCATCGGCCAGCCGGTGGTATGGGTAATTTTACCGGGGTGATGTTTCTCGGGTTGGACTTCCCACAGTTCTTTGATGCCAATGCCGTAAGTTTGTGGATCCGCACCATCACGCAGTTTAAAGCGATCAAACAGTGTTTTGGTCAAAGAACCACGACAGCCTTCGGCAAAGATGGTTTGCTTGGCCCACAGCTCCATCCCCACTTGGTGAGCATCAGTTGGGTGACCTTCGCGGTCTAAGCCCATGTCGCCTGTCGCCACGCCCTTCACCGCGCCAGTGTCGTCATACAACACTTCAGCCGCAGCGAAACCCGGATAGATTTCAACGCCGAGTTCTTCCGCCTGTTGCCCTAACCAGCGGCAGAAATTGCCCAAGCTGATAATGTAGTTGCCATGATTGTGCATCTGTGGCGGAGTGGGCAATTCAAAGGCTTTTTTCTCTGTTAAAAACAGAAAATGGTCATCCTGTGCTGGGGTATTGAGGGGCGCGCCCTTTTCTTTCCAGTCAGGAATCAGTTCGTTAAGCGTGGTGGGTTCTAACACAGCACCAGACAGAATATGCGCACCGATTTCCGAGCCTTTTTCTAACAGGCACACACTCAGTTCACGATCGGCTGCCGCTGCCAATTGTTTCAAGCGAATTGCTGTGGCTAAGCCAGAAGGGCCGCCGCCAACAACCACCACATCGTATTCCATATATTCGCGTTGCACGCTAACTCCTTTTACACAAGAGCGATGTTAATGCGTTCGAGATGGACAGAATGGTGCATGTTAATCGCAAACTAGTCAAACGAGCGTTTAAATCGCACCACATTGCTGCAGTTTTCTTTGCGCTGCACCATCCCAACCCAAGGCAGTTAACACTTCTTCAGTATGTTGTCCTAATTCTGGCGGTGGGTTTTGATACTCGATTGGCGTACCCGATAGCTGCACAGGGCAGGCCACCTGTGGTACCACAGTACCATCTGCTGCCACCAAATCACGCCGCATTTGCCGCGCAATACAATGTGGATCGGCAAACGCCTCATCGACTGTATTGATCGGCCCTGCGGGCACACCCGCGCCGTCTAACGCGGTCAGCCAATCTTGACGTGTCCGTTGCCGGAAACGCTCAGCCAACATCGGCGTTAACGCTTCACGATGTTGCACCCGTGCGGCATTGGTAGCAAAACGCGGATCTTGCGCCCATTCCGGCGCACCAACCAACTCTGCAACACGGGCAAATTGTGCATCATTGCCACACGCCAAAATAAAATGCCCATCCGATGTCGGGAACACCTGATAGGGTACGATATTAGCATGAGCATTGCCCAAACGCGGTGGGGTTTGTCCACCAATCAAATAATTCATATTGACGTTAGCCAGTGTAGCGAGGGCGCAATCGAATAGTGCAACGTCGATATGTTGTCCTTCGCCGGTGCTCTGACGGGCGTGCAGGGCGGCTAAAATGGCATTGCTGGCATATAAACCGGTGAATAAATCGGTGACAGCCACCCCGACTTTATGCGGTTCACCATCGGCTGGCCCAGTAATGCTCATCAAACCGGTCATACCTTGCACAATATAATCGTACCCTGCCCGATCAGCATACGGGCCAGTTTGACCAAAACCAGTAATTGAGCAATAGACCAATTTAGGATTAATCGCTTTTACTGACTCATAATCCAAGCCATATTTTTTTAAACCACCGACTTTATAATTCTCAATTAACACATCGCTATTTTCGATGAGTTTTTTAATAATCTGTTGCCCTTCTGCTTGAGTAATATCGACGGTAATCGATTTCTTACCACGATTGGCACACAGATAATAAGCGGCAGGGCCTTGTGAACCATCGGCGCGAGTTAAGAAAGGTGGCCCCCAACCACGGGTATCATCACCAGCTTTAGGACGCTCGACTTTTACCACGTCTGCCCCTAAATCTGCCAACAATTGGCTGGCCCAAGGCCCAGCTAAAACTCTCGATAAATCAAGGACTCGCACACCCGATAATGCAGACATTTTTCACTACTCCCAGCAATTGCTGCGTAATAAATAGGCAAAAAAAGACCCGCCCCGCCGTCAGGGGAACTGACGGGGCGGGTGAGGAACAACCCACTCAACTCAGAAGGAGAAGCAATTTAGGGTTTAAGCATTCACCCCAGCTAAAGCCACGTATTTGATTTCCAAATAATCTTCGATACCATATTTGGAACCTTCGCGGCCTAAACCAGATGCCTTAATGCCGCCAAATGGCGCCACTTCGGTGGAAATAATGCCAGTATTCACACCGACAATCCCGTATTCCAACCCTTCAGAAATACGGAAAGTCCGACCTAAATCACGGGTGTAGAAATACGCTGCTAACCCATATTCAGTGTCGTTTGCCATTGCCAGCGCTTCTTGTTCTGTCGAGAAACGGAACAATGGCGCTAAGGGACCAAAGGTTTCTTCCTTTGCCACCTTCATGGCTGGCGTCACATGCTTGATGATCGTCGGCTCAAAGAACCGGCCACCCAAAGCATGACGCTTACCACCAGCAATCACCTCGCCGCCTTTTTCTTTGGCATCGGCGATGTGTTCTTCCACCTTTTGCAAGGCTTTTTCATCAATCATCGGGCCTTGGGTAATGCCCTCTTCCAAACCATTACCGATTTTCAAACCGGCAACAGCTGCTGCCAATTTTTCAGCAAATTGGTCATACACACCGTCTTGCACCAACAAACGGTTAGCACAAACACAAGTTTGGCCGGCGTTACGATATTTAGAAGCTAACGCCCCCACCACCGCCGCATCGAGATCAGCATCATCAAACACGATAAACGGTGCATTACCACCCAGCTCTAACGACACTTTCTTGATCGTGTCAGCGCATTCACGCATCAACACTCGACCCACTTCGGTCGAACCAGTAAAGGTCAGTTTGCGTACGGTCGGGTTGCTGGTCAGTTCGCTACCGATGGTGCCAGCGGAACCGGTCACCACACTAAACACCCCAGCCGGTACGCCAGCTTCTTCTGCCAACACGGCCAAAGCCAAAGCAGACAGAGGGGTTTGCGAGGCAGGCTTGAGCACCATCGTGCAACCAGCAGCTAAAGCAGGGCCGGCCTTACGGGTAATCATCGCCGAAGGGAAGTTCCACGGTGTGATGGCGGCACAGACACCAATCGGCTGTTTCATCACTAAAAAGCGACGGTCGGCCAATGGACTCGGGATCATATCGCCGTAGATACGTTTGCCTTCTTCGGCAAACCATTCCAAGAAGCTTGCGGCGTAAACAATTTCACCACGCGATTCCACCAGCGGTTTACCTTGTTCCGCCGTCATCAAGCGCGCCAAATCTTCTTGGTTCGCCAACATCAGCTCATACCAGCGGCGCAAAATCGTCGCACGCTCTTTCGCTGTTTTTGCCCGCCAAGCCGGTAACGCCGCATCAGCTGCATCAATCGCAGCGCGGGTTTCTTCGGCGGTCAAAGAAGGCACATGGGCGATAATTTCACCAGTGGCAGGGTTATCAACAGCAATGGTGTTGCCCGATGCCGCGTCACACCATTGGCCATTGATATAGGCCTGTTGGCGTAACAACTCGGGGCGCTGTAGTTGCAGCAACATAGTCAGCTCCTAGCGGGCAATTAGGCCGATTTCATGGCCGATTCAAGAATGGTCAAACCTTCTTCCAGCACGCTGTCTTCAATTGTCAGCGGCATTAAGAAGCGAATCACATTGCCATAGGTACCGCAGGTCAGTAATACCAAACCGCCTTCCAAGGCTTTGGCTTGCACGCGCTTGGTGAAGTCGGCATCCGGTTTACCATCTTGCATAAACTCCACCGCCACCATCGCACCCAAACCACGCACATCGGCAATCTGTGGCACCGCACCGCGCAGCGATTCCAAACGCGAGGTCAGTTTTTCACCAATCGCTAAGGCACGTTCACACAGTTTTTCTTCTTCAATCACATCAATCACTGCCAGCGCTGCTGCCAGAGACAATGGGTTACCGGCATAAGTGCCACCCAAACCGCCAGGGGCAGGGGCATCCATCAATTCGGCACGACCAACCACCGCCGCCAGAGGGAAACCACCGGCCAACGATTTTGCCATCGTCATCAAGTCTGGCGATACACCGCTGTATTCGGTTGCGAACATCTTACCGGTACGAGCAAAACCGGCTTGAATCTCATCGGCAATCAACAAAATGCCATATTGGTCACAGATCCGGCGCAATTCACGGAACAGCTCTGGCGGTGCGACATTAAAGCCACCTTCGCCTTGAACCGGCTCCAAAATAATCGCGGCTACGCGCTCAGGATCGACCGACGATTTGAAAATTTCTTCCAAACAGCGAATCGAGGTTTGTACGCTGACGCCTTGCACTTTATTTGGGTAAGGAACGTGATAGACATCGGCAGGGAATGGGCCAAAGCCTTTTTTGTACGGATTGACTTTACCGGTTAGGGTCATGGTCAACAGGGTACGGCCATGGAAGGCGCCGGAGAATGCAACAACGGCAGGGCGGCCAGTAGCAGCGCGTGCCACTTTAATCGCGTTTTCCACCGCTTCGGCACCGGTGGTCACAAAGAAGGTTTTTTTCTCACCGCTAATCGGGGCCAAAGCATTCAGTTTTTCTGCTAGGGCAACATAGCTTTCGTAAGGAAACACTTGATAGCAAGTGTGTGAGAATTTCTCTAATTGCCCAGCCACTGCCGCTTGCACCTTAGGATGCAGATGGCCGGTGTTCAACACGGCAATCCCAGCCGCAAAATCAATCCAACGGCGGCCTTCTACATCCCAGACTTCTGCATTTTTCGCACGCTCAGCATAAATCTGAGTGGTAATCCCCACACCACGCGGGGTTGCAGCAAGACGGCGCGCATTTAATTCAGCATTACTAGGCATAACAGTCTCCACAGAAGGATGCGGATTGATTCCGCAGATCAAGATCAATTCAAAACATTTATTGGCTGATACCACGCAAGCGTTCGGAACGCCGGCGCAACATTTCAACCGTCACTAACATCGCAATCGAGAACAACACCAACAGGGTTGCCGCAGCCAAAATAGTCGGCGACAGTTGCTCACGAATCCCTGACCACATTTGCCGTGGTAACGTCCGTTGCTCCGAACCAGCCAAGAACAACGCTACCACCACCTCATCAAACGAGGTCACAAAGGCAAAGATGCCGCCGGACACCATCCCAGGTAAAATCATCGGTAATGTGACACGGCGGAACGTGGTCACTGGATTGGCGCCCAAGCTAGCAGCAGCACGCAACAGCCGTGCATCAAAGCCGGTTAAGGTCGCGGTCACGGTAATCACCACAAACGGGGTCGCCAAAGCAGTATGTGCCAGCACCATGCCTAACCGCGTGTTGACCAATCCCCAATCGGCGTAGAACAAGAACATCCCCACCGCAGCAATAATCAGCGGCACAATCATCGGCGAGATAATCAGCGCCATCACTGGCCCACGCCAAGGAAACTCAGGACGTGCCAAACCCAAGGCCGCCAGCGTACCTAAGAACATCGACAACAGCGTGGTAGCAATCCCAAAGAACAAGCTGTTGTATAAGGCGCGTTGCCATTCCGCCGAGCCGAAGAAGTCAAGATACCACCGCAGCGATAACCCCGGCATTGGATAGGTAAAGAAGGCTTCGGCATTAAACGACAACGGTACAATCACCAAGATCGGTGCGATCAAAAATAACAACACCAAACCGGATAACACTCGTACTCCGTAGTACACCGTTTTCTCGGGCATCCCCGCATAATCTGGTAGCGCCATGATCTCTTACCCCAGTTTCATGTTGTTGACACCGACAAGGCGGCTATAGATGGCATACAGCACCAACGTTGCGGCAAACAGAACAGCGGCCAAGGCGGCGGCCATACTCCAGTTCAATGTTTCATTGGTATGCAATGCCACAAAGTAACTCAGCATCTGGTCACGCGGACCACCTACCAAAGCTGGGGTGATGTAGTAACCCACCGCCATAATGAACACCAACAAGCATCCGGCACCGACCCCTGGCAAAGTTTGTGGTACATACACCTTCCAGAACACCGTCCAAGGATTGGCCCCTAGGCTGGCTGCAGCGCGGGCATACACCGGTGGAATGCTCTTCATCACGCTATAGAGTGGCAAAATCATAAATGGCAGTAAGACATGGGTCATCGCCACCACCACCCCAAAGCGGTTAAAAATCAGCTGCACAGGCGCATCAAACAAGCCCAGCAACTGCATCACTTGGTTTACAACACCATTATTTTGTAACAACACAATCCATGCGGTCGTACGGACTAGCAGCGAGGTCCAAAACGGCAGCAACACACAGATCATCAACAAATTAGCCGTTTTAGCGGGTAAATTGGCCAGTAACCACGCCAAGGGATAGGACAAAGCCAAACACGCCGCCGTTACCAGCGCACTGATCCAAAATGTGCGGTAGAGAATATCGAGATGAATTGCCTCATCGTCCGACACACTCACAATTTCACCACTGGCAGAACGGGTCAGATCAAGGGCACGCAGTAGAAAGAAATCGGTATAGCTGCTGCTGGCATTGCGAATCACTCGCCAAGTTTCGACCTCGCCCCAACGTGGATCAGCATCGATAAACTGTTGCCGCAGGTTTTCACTGTCAAAACTGGCCACTTTACGGCCTGCTTTCATCAGCAAGCTCAACATCCCTGGCGAATCGTAGTTCAAGCGCTTGGCTGGCACGGCCAAACGCTGCTCCGCATAAGCGGTGTCTAAATCTTGTGCCAAAGCCACAAAAACGGCCTCCTCCGGCACACTTTTACCATCCCACGCCTGAATGATCTGTGATGTTTTTGGCAAGCCCTCGGCCACTTCAGGGCTATGCACCGCACGCCATAACAATTTGCCAATCGGCGCCGCAAAGGTAAACAAAATAAACAGCAACAAAGGCGCCACCAACAACGCGGCTTGTAGCTTGCGTCGCCGTTCTGAACGCGCTAGACGCTTTTTAAGGCTAAGCCCAGTGCCCTCCGATAACGGCGCACTGGTGGCAGAAGACAAAGTGGATGCAGTCATAACATACTCTCCGGCGTAGTGCGGCGGCCAAGCGCCGCCGCCACGCTAAGACGGATTACTGGGCGAGCCAGGAGACAAAGCGAGTGTTGATTTCTTCAAAGTGGTCAGCCCAGAATTCAGCACTGGCCGGTAAGGCTTTCTTCATGTTTTCTGGGTTGGTTGGCAAGTCTTGCAACACTTCTTTACTGATGTGTTTCACAGCATCTTTGTTGGTTGGGCCGTAAGCAATGTATTTCGATTGATTTGCCATGACTTCAGGCTGTGAAGCAAAGGCCAAGAATTTCATTGCAGCGTCTTTTTTCGGTGCACCTTTTGGAATACTCCAACCATCGAAGTCATACACCTGACCATCCCACACAATCTTGAATGGTTTTTTCTCGTTTTTCGCGGCATCGAAAATACGACCATTGAAAGCAGTGGTCATCACCACATCACCAGAGTCCAACAATTGTGGTGCTTGCGCGCCAGCTTCCCAGAATTTCAGATTACCTTTCAGGCTATCCAATTTTTTGAAAGCACGGTCTTGGCCGGCTTTAGTGGCCAACACCTTATACACATCCTTCGGTGCCACACCGTCAGCCATCAGTGCAATTTCCATGTTCACTTTTGGATTTTTACGAATCGCACGCGCACCGGGGAATTTCTTCAAGTCAAAGAAATCGTTAATAGTGGAAGGTTTCGCACCGGCAAATTTCTTATCGTTGTAGGCATACACATTCGACCACACGATAGAACCGATAAAGCAAGGGGTGATAGAACCGGGCAAGAATTTGGATTTATCAACCAGTTTGTCGATGCGTTCCAAAATCCCCTCATCACAACCGCGCATCCCGTCAGCCGATTCCATGGTGACTGCGTCCCAGCTCACAGCCTTTTTCTCAACCATGCCTTTGATTTTTGCCATTTCGTTGTTCCACACATCTTCAACGATTTTGTCGCCAGTTTTAGCCATGTAAGGCTCAAAGTAGGCTTTACGGATGCTGTTAGAATAAGCACCGCCGCCAGTGGTCACGGTGAACTGTTCAGCCATTGCCATACCGCTAGCAGCCAACAGCGACAGGGCAATCACAGAATAAGACAACTTTTTCATGATGAAACTCCTCTTGAGGTTGCGGGGTCGTACGAGTTATTGCAAAAGGTCAAGCGCACGGCAGTCTTCTAATTTCCAGCCGACGTAAATCGTTTGACCTGCTTCAGGGGTAAAACCAAGATCATTGTTTTGGGTTTTGATGATGAAATCATCGTGACCACACAAGGCAACGCGGACACGCAAATGGTCGCCGAGGTAAATGATTTCTTCGATGGTGGCACTAAAACAATTGGCATAGTTGGCTAAGGTTTCGGCTTTGTCGGCTACATCCACACGCTCTGGACGTAACGATAGACTCACTTCACCCCCCACTTGTGTTTTCACAACGGGGAAGGCATGAATCACCGAACCATCGGTTAATCGCACATCGCAGCTTTGTGCTGAGAGGGCTTCCACCTTACCGTGTAAACGGTTGTTTTCACCGATAAATTGTGCCACGAACGAGTTTTCTGGCCGCTCGTAAAGATCCGCCGGTGCTGCCAGCTGTTGAATCACACCATCGTTGAACACCGCAATGCGGTCACTCATGGTCAAGGCTTCGGATTGATCGTGTGTCACATAAATCATGGTGATGCCGAGCTTTTCGTGCAGATGTTTAATTTCAATCTGCATGTGTTCGCGCAGTTGTTTATCCAATGCGCCCAAAGGCTCATCCATCAACACAATTTCTGGTTCAAAAATCAATGCCCGCGCCAAGGCGATACGCTGTTGTTGCCCACCCGACAATTGGGCAGGGCGACGGTCGGCATAGGCGGTCAGGCGCACCATATCCAGTGCTTTTTTCACTTTTTCATCGACATTGCTGCCAGATTGACCGCGTACGGTAAGCGGAAAAGCCAAGTTTTCGGCCACGGTCATGTGAGGGAATAAAGCATAGTTTTGGAACACCATGCCCATGCCGCGTTTATGCGGTGGTACACGGTTAATACGCTGGCCACCCACCAAAATATCGCCTTCGGTTGCGGTTTCAAAGCCAGCCAACATCATCAAAGAAGTGGTTTTACCCGAGCCGGACGGCCCCAATAAGGTGAGGAATTCACCACGGCGCACATCAAGATTCAGGTTTTTTACAATCAGGGTTTCTCCATCATATGTTTTTTGAACATTGATGAAACGTACATGCGGTGCATGGGTGTCTGGATGCGTCATTTTCTGCTTGGCCTCCCCTAACGCCGATCAGCGCGACGGGTTGTCGTTGGTTTTTGTGAATCATGGCCCGTCTTGCATTGCAGGAACCGTGCCAGTTATTTTTTGGCGATTTCATCTGAAAATCGGCTAATTTCAGGTGAAAAAATACTGCTTACGGCAAATAAGCCGTAATTTTCCTCTAATAACTTGCTTGGCGCACCGAATTGGTTTTCAGTGCACCGTCGCGGTGCATTAAGCGAAAGCTTGAATACCGGTTTGTGCACGTCCCAAAATCAGCGCATGAACATCATGTGTGCCTTCGTAGGTATTGACAGCCTCTAAATTCATCACATGACGAATCACATGGAACTCATCGGCAATACCATTACCACCGTGCATATCGCGGGAGATGCGTGCAATATCCAGCGCTTTACCGCAGTTATTGCGCTTGATCAGCGAAATCATTTCTGGAGCAGCACGACCTTCATCCATCAAACGACCCACGCGCAGCGCAGCTTGTAAACCCAAGCTGATTTCAGTTTGCATATTGGCCAACTTCAGCTGAACCAACTGTGTCGCGGCCAAAGGACGGTTGAACTGTTTACGGTCGAGGGTGTATTGACGTGCGGCGTGCCAGCAGAATTCAGCCGCGCCCATCGCGCCCCAAGCAATGCCGTAACGAGCTTTGTTCAAACAACCAAAAGGCCCTTTCAGCCCTTTTACGTGCGGCAATAAGTTTTCATCTGGCACAAAAACATCGTCCATCACGATTTCACCGGTGATGGACGCACGTAAGGAAAATTTGCCGTGAATTTTGGGCATCGACAGCCCTTTCATGTCTTTCTCTAACACAAAGCCACGAATGTCATCGGCATCATCTTTAGCCCACACTACACAGATATCGGCGATAGGGCTGTTGGTGATCCACATTTTGCTGCCTTTGAGGATGTAACCACCGTCCACTTTTTTGGCGCGGGTTTTCATGCTGGCAGGGTCAGAACCAGCATCCGGCTCGGTCAAACCGAAACAACCCACCCATTCACCGGTGGCTAATTTCGGCAGGTATTTCTCTTTTTGTTCATCTGTGCCATAGGCATAGATAGGGTGCATAACCAAGGAAGATTGCACGCTCATTGCCGAACGATAGCCTGAGTCCACCCGTTCCACTTCGCGGGCAACCAAACCATAGGCGACATGCGACAAACCAGCGCAGCCATAGCCTTCGATGGTGCAACCCAACAGCCCCAATTCGCCCATTTCGCTCATGATTTCACGGTCGAAACGCTCTTCGCGGTTGGCTGTTAAGACACGGCTTAACAGCTTCTCTTGGCAATAAGCGTAGGTGCTATCGCGCACCATACGTTCTTCTTCAGTCAGTTGGTCTTCTAACAACAGGGCGTCTTCCCATTGAAAGGACGGGCGAGCATTCGACATGAACTATCTCCAATAAACAGGGCAAAGCGGGCAACCGCGTTAGTTCCACATAGCGGAACATTGTTTTACAATGCAGAACAAAACATAGCCTTTCCCTGCTAAGCTGTAAAGAGTTTCTGTGACAAAATTGATGACGCAGTGCAACAAAAAATCAATAATTTCAATAAAGGTAATATTTTTGATGCCGTTGAAAAATAAGGAGAAATCATGAATAAGCAGATCGAAGAAGGGATCCCTGATGAAGCTGAAAAAGACCGTTTATTTGTGACGGCTTTGGCGCGGGGCTTGGATATTTTGGCGGCGTTTCGTGCGGATGATGCCAACTTATCCAATCAACAATTGGCCCAGCGTACCCAGTTACCAAAATCAACGGTGTCCCGTTTGTGCTACACCCTAATCAAGCTGGGTTATCTGCGCCAAGACACCGAAAGCGGTTTATACCGTTTGGGCTATGGCGTGTTGGAATTGGCGTCTTCCTTACTATCGAGTTTTGATGTGCGTGCCCATGCCGCACCACTGATGCGTGAGTTCGCCCATACCCATCAGGTCTCGGTTAGTTTGGCGGCAGCAGATGGTATCGATATGGTGTATCTGGAAACCTGTCGCAGCAGTTCGCGCATTTCGGTGCAACTGACCGTTGGCTCACGGGTACCTATCGCCACCACCGCGATTGGGCGGGCGTATTATGTGAGTTTGGACAGCGAAGCACGGCAGGCGATGGAGCGCAAAATGGCTGGGCGTTATGGCACACAATGGTCAGACATTGCCACCCGTCTGCAACAAGCCCAACAAAGCTTTGTCGAGCATGGCTACTGTGCTTCGTTTGGTGAGTTTGAATCGGACATCTGTGCCATTGGCGTACCGTTACAACTGCCGAGTAGCCAAATGTTTAGCCTGAATGCCAGCGTACCGATGTTCACTTTTCAGGAAAAAAACATGCGTGAGGTGATTGCACCTGCTTTAGTCAATTTAGCGGCGCAAATTCGTACCGGCAGTCGCCACGCTTGACAGGTAGCAGCAAACGGTGGTTTGATGGGGGCATGAATACTGTCAATCGTTTCCACACCGCTTACGCTTATTATTGGTGGCCCCTCCAACAGGCGGCCATGCTGCGTCACGGTTAACGAATTGATACCCTAGACACTCAGCCCATGCCGCCGCGACTGGCGGCATGTGTGTTTCTGGTCGTGGTGGCTCACCCTAAAAAGGATTTGCCATGTTTGCCACTTCGTCCAGTCAGCCTCTCTCTCTGACGCACCAACAAGGTGCACTGTTAATCATTCTGAATGACGCCAGTTGTTTAGATCGCCATCCCAACAGCGCCAATACCTTACGCCAACAGATTATTTCCATCGTCCAACGACTGTTAGAACAACAGACAGTTGTCCCTGTTCAAGTCGTGCTCGAATCGGCCATCCCCGAATTAAAAACCGCTCGTCAGTTGTGCGCGGCGGCCATCGGCCAACCCATGCGCGCTTTCGAGCCAGCTTTTGCTCATATCATCGATGGTTTGCTTTGTGATGCCACAACCGCCGATCTGCCGCGAGCCAATCACTCGGATCACACGCAAAAAGTGTTGTTAAATCTTGATCCAGAACAGGCTTTAAGCATGATTGAGATTAGCCCCGACAATGGGCAAAAAAATAGCACGCCCGATGAGCGTGCTTGTTTTGAACAGTTACAACACCATGCGCAACAATTGCGCCAACACCTACAACCGCGTTTTAGCCGCTTAATGCAGGGGCTTACGACTCCTTGCGCCATCCCTCGCGACAAATCCGCAACGACTCTTGCGCTACCTGATTTAGGTCAATTGTTTTGCGCGCCGCACCACGTTTAACCGCCTCTTTTGGCATACCATACACAACACAGGTTTTTTCACTTTGAGCCAAGGTAAACGCACCCGTATGGCGCATTTCCAACAAGCCATTTGCCCCATCATCACCCATGCCGGTCATAATAATGCCCAAAGCATTTTGGCCGGCAGCACGTGCCACCGAACGGAACAGCACATCCACCGAGGGTTTATGCAAGCTTACCGGTGGGCCATCGACCACATCCACGGTATATTGACCTTGAATTCGTTTCAACACCAAGTGTTTGCCACCGGGCGCAATCAATGCCCTACCGCGTTGGACACGATCACCCTGTTTGGCTTCCAATACTTCAATTTTGCACAATTGGTTCAGACGTTGGGCAAATGCGCCGGTAAAGCGTTCCGGCATATGCTGCACAATCACAATCCCCGGACAGTCCGCCGGCAAGGTGGTCAAAATTGTTTCTAATGCTTGGGTACCGCCGGTAGAGGTACCAATCGCAATCACTTTTTCAGTTTGAGGAATCAATGCCGAAGCCGAAGGCGGTGGCAAAATGACATCTGCAGAGTGGCGTTCGCGCATCAGGCTGTGCAAGGCGGCGGTAAAACCGACTTGGGTCGACGTCTTTCCGGATAAGGAAAGATGCGGCATGACAGGCGCGGAAGGCCGGGAGTCGATAGGCTGTTTCATGGGGTTCTCCCTGTAAGGCATTCCCAACTGGCCACCACAGAGTGACCAGTATCGCAGTTAACGCAAGTTGCGTTCCAAGTGTTGCACCAAACGGTGTAAATCATGCGCGGCATTCTCTAACGAGGCCACCGCATCCCCCACACGACGCAGACTCTGAGTGCCTTCCTCTATCGTCGCATTCAAATTACTCATATTGTCGGCTACCTCATGTGATACGGCAGCTTGTTGTAACACTCGCTCGCCAATTTCATGAATCCGACTGACTGCACGTTGATTAGCTGCATCAATTTGATCCAGACTATCACTGCTGCTTTGCACTTTTTGTGCATCCGATTTCACACACACGCTGGCTTCGTCCATCGCGGACAGTGCCAATCTTGTTTCATGTTCAATACTGTTCACAATATGCGTAATATCGTTAGTACTCAAGGCGGTTCTTGCCGCTAAATCACGCACTTCGTCCGCTACCACCGCAAAGCCTCGCCCTGCCTCACCTGCCCGCGCCGCTTCGATGCTGGCATTCAGCGCCAATAAATTGGTTTGGTCAGCAATTGCTTTGATGTTGTCACTGACTTGGGCAATTTTGCTAATCGACCCAGCCAAGCTGGTAATACGCTCGCGCATGGTATCGACTACTTGCTGAATCTGGCCGGCACTGTCTAAACATTCGTTCATGCAATGCTTACCTTGCGTCACCGCCACATTGGTTTCATCAGCCAACTGCCGCGCCTGTTGGGTATTGCGCGAAATATCATCTACGGCGGTACTGAGTTCTTCAATCGCTGCCGAGACCTGCCCCACCCGTTGGCTTTGCCATTGCGAGCCTTTGGTCAAACGCTGCATTTCAGCATGAATGCCATCGGCTTCACTTTCCACCCGTTGCGCACACAACACCACATCAGAAAATGTCGCCCTTAAATTGATACGCAACGATTCAATATCGAGGGCCAAACCAGATAAGCGGTTATATAACGCAGGGTCAACCCGTTCTGTCAGTTGTCCCTCGGTAATCCGCTGTAGGGCTTGCCGTGTAGCGCGAATGGGCTGAAATAAGCGGTGGTGAATCATCCAACTGCCAATTACCACGGAGGTTAAACCCAATGCACTGACCGGCCATTGCCAGCTATCTGGCAAAAACGGCGAGGCAATAAAACACAACCCAGCCGATACCGCCTGTGCCAATAAAAATACCCGCGTCCGACCGTGAGTAATCAGCGGTGTGGCAGGCAGCGTGCTTTGCTTTTCACGGACAGCACGATAGAGCGCCTCGCACGCTTGCACATCTTCACGTTTCGGTGGTGTCCGCACCGACATATAACCGGTAATCGTGCCGTTTTCGGTGATCGGTGTGACATAGGCTTCTACCCAATAAAAATCGCCGTTTTTACAGCGATTTTTCACCACACCGCGCCAAGGTTGTCCGGTTTTAATCACTCTCCATAAATCAGCAAACGCTTCGGCGGGCATGTCAGGGTGACGCACAATATTGTGGCTGGCCCCAAGCAACTCATCACGATGAAAGCCACTGATATCAGTAAACGAACTGTTGACGTAGGTATAGGTAATCCGCCCCTTTAAATCGGTCTTGCTTACAATCGGTTTTCCCGCTTGTAAGAAATGCTCTGTTTGACTGACTGGCAGATTGATCTTCATAAATCCCTCAGAACGCCGCTGATTCGTTGCTGTAAATTGAGCAATTGCCCCCGCAATAGGCGCGGGGGCTGATTATAAAGCGATATGTCAATCTGTGTAGGGATTATTTTAAGCAAGGTTTAACTAAGAATAAGAAATCAAATCAAAAAGACAATTAAATATTATAATAGAGTATTAAAAATACAAAAAATCAAATTAAATAACGGCGTTCCCACGGGGTGATCTCACTCAGGAAGGCATCGAGTTCGACCTGTTTGGCGGCGATAAAGGCTGACGTAAAAGCTGAACCAAATAGACGTTCTGCGGTTTTTTGTTCTGCCATGCGGATCAAAGCCATGTCTAACGAGCGTGCCAAACGACCATCGTTTTGTGCATCGCGGTAAATGTCCCCCTCGGCAGCAGGCGTTGGCATCAGTTGATTCAACATGCCATACAGACCAGCAGCAAGGCTGGCAGCCAAAGCCAGATAGGGATTAGCGTCACTTCCCGGTAAGCGATTTTCGACACGTCTGGCAGCGGGATGGGATAGCGGAATGCGTAACCCAGCCGAACGGTTATCATACGACCAAGCAAAATTCACCGGCGCAGTCATATAACGCACAAAACGACGATACGAGTTAACCGAAGGGCATAGCATTGGCATTAAATCGGGCAGGCATTGCTGCAAGCCAGCAATAAAATGAAAAAACAACGCGCTAGGCTGACCATCTGGCAAACTAAATACATTATGCCCCGTTGTATCAATTACGCTCTGATGGAGGTGCATCGAACTACCCGCCGCCCCCGCTAAAGGCTTGGCCATAAACACCACATTAAGATTATGTTTCAAGCCAATTTCACGCAGAGCATATTTAAATAAAAACGTTTGATCGGCTAAATCTAAAGCATCGCCGTGCAATAAATTGATTTCAAATTGCCCCGGGCCTAACTCATGAACAAAAGTATCAGATCGAATACCTAATAACGGTAAAGCCTGATATAGCTCATCGAAGAACCCATCAAACGCATTCAGAGCATGAAAAGTAAAAGCCGATGCGCCTTGTTCTTGGCGACCCTCACGGGTTAGCGGCAGGCTAAAGGGCTGGTTGGGGTCGGGATTCAGCGCAAATAAATAAAACTCTAGTTCAGGCGCCACAATCGGCTGTAAGCCATGCGCTGCATATTGGCGCAGCACATTTTTTAGCACTTGGCGCGAGGCAATAGGCGTTTCTTTGCCATCTAAATCAACACAATCATGAATCGCCAACATGCGAGGGGTGCGTGCCCACGGCACTGGGCGCAACGTGGCATAGTCTGGTTTTAACTGCATGTCGGGGTCGGATTCGCCGGTATATTTCACATCAGGAAAATCACCGGTTGCCGTATAAATGGCGATAGCGCGCGCCATCCGCAGCTCTTGCCCAGCCAAAAAAGCCTCGGCTGGCAATGCTTTACCCCGTGGCAAACCATTTAAATCTGGAATGACACATTCAATTTCTCTTGGCTGTAGGGCCCGAATGGCCTCAACCACCACAGCAGGCATCGATTTCACGACATCAACTCTCTAGGTTGTGCGGATGAGCTTTAACACCGCTTCAGCTAAAGCCATATCCTCAGCATAGGTTAATTTGAAATTGTAGGGCGACCCCAACACCAATTTGACGGGGTGACCTAAAGCTTCAACTGCAGAAGCTTCATCGGTAAAGTGTGCAGGATCCTGCGCCAGTGCGGCACGAAGAATCGCTGTGCGGAACATTTGTGGTGTCTGTGCTTGCCACATCTTCTCGCGAGCCACCGTTGCTAACACACGTTGTTGTGCATCAGCCCGTTTTAGCGTGTCGGCCACCGGCAACGCCAAGATGCCACCACTGAGGTCATCGGCCAAGTCATCAATTAAACGGCGCAAACTGGCCGGAGGCAGGCAACAACGGGCGGCATCATGCACTAACACCCAATCCTGTTCTTGACATGCCAATTGACGCAAACCATTTGCCACTGTCTCAGCACGTGATTCACCACCGACATACGCAATTCGCAAACGCGTTGACTGAAGACCTGCAGCAGCCAAAGCGGCTGGTTGGCAAAACGTATCATCGGGCGCCAAGACCAATAACACTTGCTCAATTGCGGGCTCTGCTAACAAGGTGCGTAGGGTGTGAAACAACACTGGCTCGCCCTGCAACAACTGATATTGCTTGGGAATCTCACCACCAAAACGCAACCCTTTACCAGCCGCCGGCACAATCGCCCAAATCCGTGCCATGACTTACTTCTCCTTGTTGGATGATTTTTGCTCTGCCTGTTGTCGCAATAGATCGCGAATTTCACTCAATAACGCTTGCTCTGGACTCGGAGCCGGTGGGGCAGCGGGCGGAGGGGTTTCCTTTTTCTTTAAGGTATTGACTGCTTTCAGCCCCAGAAAAATCGCCGACGCCACAATCAGAAAATCAATGATGGTTTGAATGAATTTGCCATAGGCAATCACCACCGCCGGCTGATCGCCACTCGCCGCCTGTAGCGTGATGGCTAAAGCGGAAAAATTCACGCCACCTAACAATAAACCAAGCGGCGGTGTCATCACATCTGCCACCAGTGAGGACACAATTTTGCCAAATGCCGCACCGATAATGACCCCCACCGCCATATCAATCACATTGCCACGTGCAGCAAAAGTTTTAAATTCTTGAAGTAAACGCATGTTTTAGACACTCCTCAATAAAAAACCCGTCCCGAGAACAGGACGGGTTGAACCTAAAGCGATGGCATTAAGCCAATTTAGCCAATTGGCCTTGCAGTTTTTCTAACTTGTCGCTGAATTCAGCCAACTGATTGCGGTCGCGCTCAACCAGATGCGCTGGAGCACGGGCGGTATAGGCTTCATTGCCTAATTTACCAGCCAATTTAGCGACTTCCGCTTCTAGTTTGCTGATTTCCTTTTTCAAGCGCGCACTTTCCGCCGCCTTGTCGATTTCCACTTTCAGCATCAAACGCATGTCGCCACTGATAGCCACTGGCGCATCGTCTTCGGGCAAGGCCTCAACTAGCTTAGTCTCGGACAAACGACCTAACAGCGCGATGTATGGCAAGAATACCGCTGCCTCTGGCCCTGCTTCGACCCACAACGGCGCTTTCACTGCTGGCCCCAAGCCCATTTCACCACGCAAATTACGCACCGCATTGACCATGTCTTTCAATGCAGCCATCTGAGCATTGGCGGTTGGGTTAATTTTTTCGGGTGCAGCAACCGGCCATTTTGCCAACATAATCGAATCGCTGTGTTTGGCATTGGCGAGGGGTGCCACGGCTTGCCACAGTTCTTCGGTGATAAATGGCATCAGCGGATGGGTAAGGCGCAACGCCACTTCTAACACCCGCACTAAAGTACGGCGGGTTGCGCGTTGTTGTGCTTCATCACCATTTTGCAACTGTACTTTGGCAAGTTCGACATACCAATCGCAGTATTCATTCCAGATGAATTCATACAAGGTTTGTGCGGCAAGGTCGAAACGATATTGGTCGAGCGCCTCGCCCACTTCGGCCTCGGCCTGTTGCAAGCGGCCAATCATCCATTGATCGACAAAGCTAAAGGTCAACGGCAACGATTCATCTTGACCACAATCTTTGCCTTCCACATTCATCAACACAAAACGGGTTGCGTTCCACAGTTTGTTGCAGAAATTGCGATAGCCCTCGGCACGTTTGAAATCAAAATTGACCGAACGGCCCAAAGTGGCATAACTAGCCATGGTAAAGCGCAGCGCATCGGTGCCATAAGCTGGAATCCCCTCGGGGAACAGCTTTTCTGTTGCCTTGGCAATTTGTGGTGCTTTTTCTGGCCGGCGCAAACCGGTGGTGCGTTTTTCTACCAGTGGTTCGAGTGCAATACCATCAATCAAATCCACAGGGTCAATGACATTACCCTCGGATTTGGACATTTTTTTGCCTTCATGGTCGCGTACCATGCCGTGAATATACACATCACGGAACGGCACTTTGCCAGTGAAGTGGGTGGTCATCATAATCATCCGCGCCACCCAGAAGAAAATGATTTCATAGCCGGTTACCAACACGCTGGACGGCACAAAGGCTTCCAGTTCTGGTGTTTGTTCTGGCCAGCCCATGGTGGAGAACGGCACTAAAGCCGAGCTAAACCAAGTGTCTAATACATCATCATCACGATGCAGGGTTTTGCCGCCGGCTTGGGCCTGTGCTTCGGCTTCTGTGCGCGCAACATAGACACGGCCTTCGTCATCATACCAAGCTGGGATTTGATGGCCCCACCACAATTGGCGTGAAATACACCAATCTTGGATATTGTTCATCCACTGGTTATAGGTGTTGACCCAATTTTCGGGGATAAACCGGACTTCACCCGATTCAACTGCATCAATCGCTTTTTGTGTGATCGATTTACCGGTTAGATCTTGCTCACTCACCTTGGTCATGGCGACAAACCATTGATCGGTCAACAATGGTTCAATCACCGAACCGGTACGATCACCACGCGGCACCATCAATTTATGGGGTTTCACTTCCAGCAACAAACCAGCGGCATCCAAATCCGCTACGATTTTCTTGCGTGCTTCGCTGGTGGTTAAACCCGCATAGGCAGGCGGCAGTGCAATATTGCCTTGTGCCGCACCTTCGAAGCTAAAGACTTGTGCTTGCGGCAAAATAGTTGCCTCAAGCGACATCACATTGATGAGCTGGGTGTGATGACGCTTACCCACTTGATAGTCGTTAAAATCATGTGCGGGGGTGATTTTGACACAACCGGTACCAAAAGCCGCATCAACATACTCATCAGCAATCACCGGAATTTGACGTCCGGTCAGCGGAAGTTGCAGTTGTTGGCCGATCAGATGGGTGTAGCGTTCATCGCTTGGATTGACCGCAACCGCGACATCACCCAATAAAGTTTCGGGGCGGGTCGTGGCCACCACCACCGCTTCATCACTGCCCACCACTGGATAACGAATGTGCCACATCGAACCATCTTCTTCGACCGATTCGACTTCTAAATCCGACACCGCTGTGCCCAGTTTGGGGTCCCAATTCACCAATCGCTTGCCGCGATAAATCAGCCCTTGTTCAAACAAACGCACAAACACTTCATTCACAGTACCAGCACGCACTTCATCCATGGTGAAGTATTCACGTTGCCAATCAACCGAACACCCCATGCGCCGCATTTGTTGTGTGATGGTACCGCCGGAAACGTGTTTCCACTCCCACACTTTGTCGATAAAGGCTTGCCGCCCCAAATCATGACGGCTCACCCCTTTTTCACCCAGCTGGCGTTCCACCACAATTTGGGTGGCAATCCCTGCGTGGTCTGTGCCCGGTACCCACAGGGTGTTATGCCCTTTCATTCGATAGTAACGGGTCAGGCCGTCCATAATCGTTTGGTTAAAGGCATGGCCCATGTGTAGCGTACCAGTCACATTAGGCGGCGGCAGTTGGATACAAAAAGCCGGCGAGCCCGATTGCATGTGGGGCTGGAAATAGCCCGCTTGTTCCCACTCGGGGTACCAACGGCGTTCAATATCGGCAGGTTCAAAACTTTTTGCGAGATTCATGATGGTGCGGTGCAGTAAAATAGAAAAGTCTTGCGATTATAACGAAAACCGGTGGTCTCGCATGATTGTGCGTGTACGACTGTTGAGGTGGGATTGAAAAAAGTTTGATCTACCCAACATGACAGCGTCCCCGTTTGCGGGGATGTATTTATTGACTTCGCTTTTTTAAAAGAAGGAAATCCCGTGATCTCCGCTCCAATTTCCGTCGGCACGCCCGCCATGTATGTCGGCTTTTTTGCCGCCGTTGTGGTGATGATTGCCATCGATATGTTTGCCTTAAACAAGGCTGGCAACCACAAAGTCAGTGTCAAAGAGGCCCTGTCATGGACTGTGGTTTGGGTCACTGTTGCCATGCTGTTCAATGGCTGGCTGTGGTGGCACCTTGCCAGCGATCCTAACATTGGCCGAGACATTGCCAACCACAAAGCATTGGAATTTCTCACTGGCTATGTGTTAGAAAAATCATTGGCAGTGGACAATATCTTTGTCTTCCTGATGATTTTTAGCTTTTTCAAAGTTCCACCGGAATATCAACGTCGAGTCTTGGTGTATGGCGTGTTGGGGGCGGTGATTATGCGCGCCATCATGATCTCGATTGGCGCCGTGTTGGTGCAAGAATTCCATTGGATTTTGTATATTTTCGGGGCGTTCTTAGTCTTTACTGGCTTGAAAATGATGATGCCAGAAAAAGAAAGCGATGATGATTTAGCCAACAATCCATTGCTGAAATGGTTGCGCGGTCATATCCGTGTGACACCAGAATTTCACCAAGAGAAGTTCTTTATTCGTGACTCTAGCGGCTGGATAGCAACACCGATGTTATTGGTGTTGATCATGATTGAGTTCTCGGACTTGATTTTTGCTGTCGATAGCATCCCCGCTATTTTCGCCGTGACCACCGACCCGTTTATTGTGATGACCTCGAATATCTTCGCTATCTTGGGTCTGCGTGCGATGTATTTCTTGTTGGCCGATGTTGCCGATCGTTTCCACTTGTTGAAATATGGTCTGGCTGCCGTATTGACCTTTATCGGTGCGAAAATGCTGATGGTGGAATTTTATAAAATGCCAATCGCTGTTTCGCTCGGTGTAGTGTTCTTCTTCTTGACTGCTTCGGTGGTAGCTTCGTTAATCGTAGCGAAAAAGGATTAATCACGCCCTCGGTGCCCACCTCACCAGTGGTGGGGTGGGGCAGCGAATCCATCCGCGTATCGCTGCCCGATTTTTTCAAAACTGATTTGTGGAGATTTGAGTGTCAACTGCAACCGCAACAACCTTAATTGACGCCCGTTGGATCATTCCTGTGGTACCAGAAGGCGTGGTACTTGAAAACCATAGCATTGCCTTGGATGGAGAAAAAATCCTCGCCATTATTCCACCAGAAGCACGCCAACAGTGGCAGGCAGAGGAAGTGATTTCATTGGGTGAGCATGTGCTGATGCCGGGGTTGGTCAATCTTCATGGTCACTCGGCTATGACCTTATTACGCGGTGTGGCGGATGATTTGCCGTTAATGGATTGGCTGCAAAATCACATTTGGCCAGCCGAAGGCCGCTTGATGTGTGATGAGTTTGTCTATGATGGCAGTGTGCTGGGGATGGCAGAAATGCTGCGCTCGGGCACCACCACGATTAACGATATGTACTTTTTCCACGGTGCAGTGGCGCGGGCAGGTTTAACCACCGGCATGAGAACCGTTGTCGGCTGTACTGTGATTGAATTCCCCACGGCTTATGCCAGCACTGCCGCTGAACATCTCAGCAAAGCGTTAGCTGAACGCAGCGAGTTTGTTGGAGAAAAACTGGTTAGCTTTGCCCTCGCGCCGCATGCCCCCTACAGCGTCAGTGATGCCACTTTCCACGAGGTGTTAGCAGTAGCAGAGAAAGAGGATATGTTGATTCATTGTCATATCCAAGAAACACAGGGCGAAGTAGAAACCAGCCTCAAAGAACATCAACAACGACCACTGGCACGCTTACATCGATTGGGTCTGTTATCGTCGCGCTTGATCGCCGCCCACATGGTGGCAGCCGATGAGGCTGATATTACGCTGGCAGCACAATGCGGCATCAGCATTGCCCACAACCCAACCTCGAATATGAAACTGGCTTCTGGCATTGCTCCCATCAGCCGCTACTTGGCCGCCGGTATCAATGTCGGCATCGGGACAGATGGCTCGGCATCGAACAATAAGCTCGACATGCTGGCTGAAACTCGCATGGCCGCTTTATTAGCCAAAGTCGGCACGCTTGATCCAACCGTAGTTCCGGCGGCAACCGCGTTGCGGATGGCGACATTGAATGGAGCACAAGCACTCGGAATGGCCGATAAAATTGGCAGCTTAGAAATCGGGAAATGTGCAGATATGATTGCAATTAACCTGAATGCCGTCGAAACCGCGCCCGCTTTCGATCCTATTTCGCATGTGGTGTATGCCGCTGGTCGTGAACAAGTTGAACATGTGTGGGTCAATGGTCGTCACGTGTTGAAACAACGCCAACTTGCCACGATCGACCATGCCGCATGGTTACAGCGTGCTGCAGAATGGCGACACAAGGTAGTTGGCGCGTAAATTGCGAAAGGATGGGATATGTCAAATCAAGAAACACAGACTGCCAATGTGGATCCACTCGAGCTAGATAAATTTAGCCAAGTGGCACATCGTTGGTGGGACACCGAAAGCGAATTTAAACCGCTACATGAGATCAATCCACTGCGTTTGTCGTTTATCCAAAAACACTGCGAATTGCAGGGCGCTAAGGTGCTGGATGTGGGATGCGGTGGCGGTATTTTGTCGGAAGGTTTAGCCAAAGCAGGTGCTGATGTAACGGGGATTGATCTGGCGAAAAAGTCGATTAAAGTCGCCAAACTACATGCCCTCGACCAAGGTTTAACCATCGATTATCAAGTCGTCGCGGTCGAAACCTTGGCAGAACAAGCCCCAGCCAGTTTTGACGTGGTAACCTGCTTGGAGATGTTAGAACACGTTCCCAATCCAGAGAGCGTGGTGCGTGCTTGCGCTAATCTGGTGAAGCCGGGCGGCATGGTATTTTTCTCGACCTTAAATCGCAATGCCAAAGCCTATTTACTGGCAGTGGTTGGGGCAGAGTATGTGTTGAGAATGTTACCGCGTGGCACCCATGAATATGCGCGGTTTATCAAACCATCGGAACTTGGCCGCATGGCTCGTACCGCCGGCCTCAACCTACAAGAAATGACCGGCCTCAGCTATCAACCATTAACCAGACAATATCAACTCGGTAGCGACACCGATGTGAACTATTTGATGGCGATGCGGCGTATGCAATAAGTCACTGGGGCGCACCGCAGTGCGCTCCAGTGACTTATGTAGCATAGTTTGTGCTCACCATTTTTAATTTGGTTGCTTCATGTGTGTTTTGGGTGGATGCACTACGTTTATCCACCCTACTATAATCATCTGTATTACTTTCCGTTTCTACCCCAACCATGCTGCCATTGCTCGACCCGAAGAATTGGGTCGATCTGTTTGAACATTGGCAGGAGCAACACATCATGACACAGCTGACACACACACCGGTGGTGACTGCACTACGCTCTTTAGAAACCCTCAGCCAAACCAAAGAAGAACAACTGCGCGCCATTGCACGGCAACGTGCCATTTGGGATTACAACACTGACATCATTACGGCTCGGGAAGAGGGGATAGAAGAAGGTATGCAAAAAGGCCTAGAAAAAGGTAAACAGGCCATGCAAGCCCTTCTCCGAACCTTGATCGAAGCGCGGTTTGGCCAGCCATTACCCGACTGGATATTATCACGGTTACGGACAGCGACATCAGAACAATTACAGCAATGGGGCATTTCGTTAGCGCAGGCACAGCGGTTGGAGGATATTTTTGAGGCCTGACCCCCACCCAGCCGCCCCCTGATTTCAGGGGGATGCTGGTTAAACCAAAGCACAGTGCTGTAAGCAGATAAGCCCAGCACGTCTACCGATGTGGAATGATGTTGAAATATTAACCCCATCGGGGCGCCGACTGTGGCGCCCCTTGCATTCCAAAAAAGCCCTCCCTCCGGTGTGCTATCATTCGCCGTCCGTTTTCCTCTTGCTTTTTCATGCGCAAATTTCTTTCTTTGCTGGTTATCCTGAGCTTATTGATGGCAACTTGGCTCACTTGGGTCACCTTTATCCCTCATACCCCTGCCTCTATGCCCTTGGTGGTCGATGTTCCAGCGGGTCAAAGCCTTTCACAAACAGCCGAACAATTTGCCCAACAAGATGCGATTAAAAGCGCGTGGGCGTTTCAAATTGTGGCGCGGTTGACGGGTTTGGATACCCGCATCAAAGCGGGGGATTATCGTCTGGTCAAAGCCACTTCAATGTGGGAGCTTTTTACTCGCTTAGAAAAGGGTGAGGCGGGCGAATACACCATCACCGCTTTTGAAGGCTGGACTTTCCGCCAATTTCGCCAAGCCTTAGCCAAACATCCTGCGCTTAAACATGACACAGCGGCCTTGTCCGACCGTGAGCTCCTGCAAAAATTAGGCAGTGAACATGACCATCCCGAAGGGTTATTTTTTCCTGACACCTATTTTTTCTTAAAAGGCACCAGTGAATTTGCTTTGCTGAAACGCGCCTATGACAAGATGCAACAGGAATTACAGCGAGCATGGGAAGTTCGCCAACCGAATTTGCCTTATAAAACGCCCTATGAATTACTCAAGATGGCCAGCATTATTGAAAAAGAAACTGGCCATGAAGAAGACCGCGCTCATGTGGCGGCGGTGTTTGTGAATCGTTTGAACATTGGTATGCGCTTGCAAACCGATCCCTCGGTGATTTACGGCGTTGGGGCGGCGTATAACGGCAAAATTACCAAACGGCATTTATTGACCGACACCCCGTACAACACCTACACCCGTGCCGGTTTAACCCCGACCCCGATTGCCTTGCCTGGCCGTGCGGCGTTAGAAGCAGCAGCGAATCCAGCACCAAGTCGAGCCTTGTACTTTGTGGCACGCGGTGATGGTACCTCGCAATTCTCAGAAACCTTAGACGAGCACAATGCAGCGGTGCGCAAATATATTCTTGGAAAAGGGGACTGACCATGCCTGTGCCAACTGTGCAACGTGGGCGTTTTTTGACTTTAGAGGGGATTGATGGCGCGGGAAAATCTACCCATGTGCCGTTTATCGCCGAGTATTTACAACAACAAGGCCTCACGGTCTGCCTGACCCGTGAACCAGGTGGGACAGTGTTAGGGGAACAACTGCGACAATTATTGCTCGACCCTGCTACCGAAGTCAGCCTGAAAACCGAGACTTTACTGATGTTTGCTGCACGGCAAGAACATCTGCAACAGCGGATTATGCCGGCCTTAGCGCGGGGAGAATGGGTGTTATGTGATCGCTTTACCGATTCGACCGTTGCTTTTCAAGGTGGGGGGCGTGGGGTGTCATTGGCAGCGATTGAGCAACTCGAACAGTGGGTTCACGCCGATTTGCAGCCAGATTTAACCTTCTTGTTTGATGTGCCGACTGACATTGCCCATGCCCGCCGGCAACACAGCGGTCAAGCCGCCGACCGTATTGAACGCGAAGCCGACAGTTTTCATCAACGTGTCCGCCAAGCGTATTTACAACGTGCTGCTGCTGCACCACAGCGTTTTCAGGTATTAGATGCCCGTTGTAGCGTAGCTGAGTTACAACAACAGATTGCCACATGCTTAACCGCCTTTATCAGCGAGGGTCAACCATGAGATTGTTGCCGTGGCAACAGGACAACTGGCAACAGCTGATGCGGCAATGGCAACAGCTACCCCATGCCCTGTTATTAACGGGGCCACATGGGATTGGTAAGGCCGCTTTTGCTGAACAATTAGCAGCGTCATTGCTGTGCGAACGCCCCCGTGACGATCATCTTCCCTGTGGTGCGTGTCAAAGCTGCCATTGGATGTTGCAAAACTCACACCCTGACTTTCGCGTTTTACGCGCCGATGAGGAAGAAGACAAAGACAAACCGCGTAAGCTGGCACAAATTAAAATCGAAGCCGTACGCGATTTGATTGATTTTGCTCACCTCTCCGCCCACCGCAGTGGGCGACGGGTGGTGATGATTGACCCTGCCGATGCCTTAAATATGGCGGCGGCCAATGCCCTGCTGAAAATTTTAGAAGAGCCTCCCGAGGGTGTGCATTTTCTGTTGTCTTCCGATCATCCCCATGCTTTGTTGCCGACATTACGCAGTCGTTGTCGGGTGTTTCCACTGTCGATGCCCGATTGGCAACAGGCGTTGCAATGGCTCGATCAACAAGGGGTGAAACAGGCGGATGCAGAATTGGCATTAGCCGGTGGTGCGCCGTTTGCGTTGGATGATGCCGAACTGGTGAAACAACGGGAAGTCTTGCTCAAGGTATTACTATCACCCTCGGTACTAGGCATTTTAGACGTGGCACAACAACTCGACCGTGCGCGGCTGCCGTTTGCCATCCCTTTGGCGTGGTTGGATAAATGGCTGCATGATTTAGCCGTGGTGCGTTATCAACGACCTGCGCGGTTTTATCCCAATTACACGGCTGCCTTACAGGGCTTGGCGGAACGCATCTCGCCGATTGCTCTGATGCAGTTTCACGATCAGCTGCAACAGCGTTTGCCGTTTGGTCAACACACTTTAAATCTGCGCTTGCAACTTGAGGCCATTTTATTGGCCTATGCAGCGTTATTCCCTTCTTTGTCTCATTAAGAAAATATGTTAATCGATTCACACTGCCATTTAGATTATCCCGAATTTACTAGCCGCATGGATGATGTCCGTGCCGCAATGCAACAGCAAGGGGTCAGTCATGCCCTGCTGATCAGCGTCAATTGTGATACCTACCCCTCTGTGCGGGCTTTGGCAGAAAGTTATGACAATTTTTGGGCCACCGTTGGCGTGCATCCTGACGTGAAAGACGCGCCAGATTTCAGTTTTGAAGAACTGTGCCACGAAGCGCAAGCGGCGAAAATTATTGGTATTGGGGAAACTGGTCTCGATTATCACTGGCACAAAGACCGCCCAGAGTGGCAACGTGAGCGTTTCCGGACACATATTCGCGCAGCGCGGGCAACAGGGCTGCCGTTGATTATTCATACCCGCGAATCAGCGGCGGACACCCTCGCTATTTTGCGAGAGGAACAGGCGGATGAAGCAGGGGGGGTGATGCACTGCTTCACCGAAAACTGGGAAACCGCCAAACAAGCCTTGGATTTGGGGTTTTATATTTCTTTTTCTGGCATAGTGACCTTCAAAAATGCCAAAATCGTGCAAGACGTTGCAAAACGGGTGCCATTAGATCGTTTATTGGTGGAAACCGACGCCCCTTATCTGGCACCGGTGCCGCATCGTGGAAAAGCCAACGAGCCTGCTTTTGTACGGCATGTGGCCGAGTTTATTGCCCAGTTGCGAGAAGTGCCATTAAGCGAAGTTGCCGAGGCTTCGACAGCAAACTTCTTCCGGCTGTTTAAGAAAGCCCAACCATGTCAGACCATGCCATAACCCTATCCTCCTTGGCTGGTGAGGCCATTATTCTTGGATCGGGTGCCAGCGCAGGGACGCCAGTGATCGGCTGTCCGTGTGCGGTATGCCACAGCCCCGATCCGCGCAACCGCCGTACCCGCGCATCGACTGTGGTGAAAATCGCCGGCCAAACCTTGCTGATTGATACCAGTCCGGATCTACGGTTACAAGCGTTGCGCGAAGGCATTCATCATCTCGATGCCGTGTTATACACCCATCCGCATGCCGATCATTTAAATGGCATCGATGACTTGCGCGCCTATTGTTTCCATTCACGGGCAGCGATTCCGGTATTTGGTAACCGGTTTACCATCGACAATATCTTGGAACGCTTTGGCTATGCCTGCCTGCCCCCGGGGAAATATTGGGATAAGCCGGTATTAACACCGCAGGCGGTTGATAACCCGTTTCAATTCCAAGGTTTGACGATTACCCCGATTCCACTGATTCATGGCCCGTGGGAGATTTTTGGCTGGCGGATTGGCAATTTTGCTTATCTGACAGACCTGAACCAACTGGCGGAAAGCAGTTTGGCGCTGTTGCAGGGATTGGATGTGTTGTTTCTCGATTGTTTGCGCGAAGAGCCTTATCCCTCGCATTTAGGATTTGGCCAAGCCCTAGAATTGGCAGCGGTGATTGGTGCGCGACAGACGGTATTGATTCACATGACCCATCAAATGGAATATCAAGACATGCTTGACCGCTGCCCCTCTGGGGTGGTACCCGGCTATGACGGGCTGCGGCTTGCCTTTGCCTAGTCCTCAACAACAAAAAACCCCGTTCGACACGGGGTTTTGCGAAGCGGCGGCGCTGAAATTAGGCAGCGAAGCGTTCGGCGACGGCGTTCCAGTTCACCAACTTCCAGAAACCTTCCAGATAGTTAGGACGGCTGTTGCGATAGTCGATGTAATAAGCGTGTTCCCACACATCACAGGTCAACAAAGCAGTTTTATCGCTGGTCAATGGGGTAGCGGCGTTGCTGGTCGAAACCAATTCTAACGAGCCATCAGCGGCTTTCACCAACCATGCCCAACCAGAACCGAAGGTTCCAGCGGCAACAGCGTTAAACGCTTTTTTGAATTCGTCGAACGAACCCCATTTAGCATTGATTGCCTCAGCCAATGCACCAGTCGGTTCTCCACCGGCGTTTGGTGCCAAGCTCAGCCAATAGAAAGTGTGGTTCCACACTTGTGCTGCGTTGTTGAAGATACCGCCGGAGGATTTTTTGACGATTTCTTCCAGAGTAGCATTTTCAAACTCGGTGCCTTTAATCAGGTTATTCAAGTTTGTGACATAAGTTTGATGATGTTTGCCGTAGTGAAACTCCAAGGTTTCTTTGGAGATATGCGGAGCCAAAGCATCGAGGGCATAGGGCAAAGTGGGCAGTGTGTGTTCCATGAAAAAACCTCTCGTTATGAAATAAAAAACATCAGTAACAGCCTGCGGCGGCTTACATGAGGGGGGCATGGCAAAAAGCAAGCCCCCGACTCAGGGAAGGAATAGCCGACTAAAATAGTACACCATTTACGCCGTAGCTGGGGGACGAATCTTAAACCATTGGGCATATAAGGCCGGCAGGAATAACAAAGTCAGTACCGTTGCCACCAACAAGCCCCCCATAATTGCTACTGCCATCGGCCCCCAGAAAATACTGCGTGTCAACGGCACCATCGCCAAAATCGCGGCGGCGGCAGTCAGCATAATCGGACGGAAACGGCGGATGGTGCTGCCTAAAATCGCCTCCCACGGATGAATGCCATCACGGATATCATGTTCGATCTGATCGACCAGAATCACCGAGTTACGCATAATCATCCCTGCCAACGCAATCACCCCTAACATCGCCACAAAACCAAACGGGGCATGGAAAAGAATCAAGGTCAAAGTGACGCCGATCATGCCCAAGGGGGCGGTGAGCAACACCAGCAAAGTGCGTTGGAAGCTTTGCAGCTGCAACATCAACAGCGTGACTACCACCAACAGCATTAACGGTTGTACGGCGGCAATCGCATCTTGTGATTTCTTACTGGCTTCCAGCGAACCGCCTAATTCAACACGGAATCCGGTGGGCAGTTCTTTTTCTAAAGCCTGCATTTTCGGCCACAGGTCAATCGACACATCTGCCGCTTGCACCCCCTCGGCAACATCTGCCCGCACGGTGATGGTGGGCATCCGATTGCGCCGCCAAATAATGCTTTCTTCAGATGCGTATTGCACGCTGGCAATTTGTGCCACGGGGATAAATTTGCCGGAGGCGGTTTGTACCATCAAAGCGCCGATTTGTTCGACCGCATGCCGTTCTCCCTCATCTAACCGCGCCACCACTTCAATACTGCGATCGTTTTCGCGTAATTCGGTAACGGCAGCGCCGGAAATCAACATATTGAGTTGCCGTGATAGCCCTTGGGTGGAGATACCAAGGCTGCGGGCGCGATCTTGGTCGATCTCTAACCGCAGGACTTTGATATTTTCACCCCAATCAATATTGACATGGCGGGTGCGCGGATCATCACGCATCATCGCTTCTACTTTCGCCGCACTGGCACGCAATTTAGCCACATCATCACCCGACACGCGGAACTGAACCGGATAGCCAACCGGCGGCCCATTTTCTAAGCGAATGACCCGCCCGCGTACCATCGGGAAATCGGTTTCAAAGAGCTGACTGATTTTGTCTTTGACCTGATCGCGTACTTCTTCATCACGCGTCATAATCATCAACTGTGCATAGTTTAGATGGGGTTGTTGTTGATCTAATGGCAGATAAAAACGTGGGCTGCCACCACCGACATAACTGGTCAACGACACAATCCGTTCATCACCAGCCAGCTTTTGTTCCAGCTTTTTCACTTCGGCTTCGGTGGCATGGAAAGTCGCGCCCTGCGGTAACCACATATCGACTAACAACTCCACCCGACTGGAGGCCGGAAAGAATTGCTGTTGCACAAACAATTTAAAGGCAACCAGTGAACCCACAAATGCCAAAAATGTAGCGGCAATCACAAACTTACGATGATGCAAACACCATGTTAAAACATGGCGGAAGCGTTGGTAAAACGGCTTGTGATAGACATCATCATGATGGCTGTCGGCGGCCACTTTATGCTCTTTCAACAGTTTGTAACCGATGAAAGGGGTAAACACCACCGCCACCACCCACGACAACACCAAGGCAATCGCCACCACAGCAAATAAGCTAAAGGTGTATTCGCCAGCATTCGATTTGGCTAAACCAACAGGTAAAAAGGTGGCAGCGGTAATCAAGGTACCGGTGAGCATGGGGAAAGCGGTACTGGTATAAGCAAAAGTGGCGGCGCGCAGTCGGTTCCAGCCTTGTTCTAACTTCAAGGCCATCATTTCAACCGCAATAATTGCATCATCCACCAGCAAGCCCAACGCGATAATCAACGAACCGAGTGAAATACGTTGTAATTCAATGCCAAAAATCCACATGGCGAGGAAGGTCATCGCCAACACCAAAGGAATCGACAATGCCACCACAATGCCGGTTTTCAGGCCAAGGCTAAATAAACTGACCGCCAACACGATGACCACCGCTTCAATCAACGAACGCATAAACTCATTGACGGAGGATTTCACCACCTTGGGCTGGTCGGAGACCGCATGAATTTCTACCCCAATCGGCATTTGTGCATGCAGTCGATCCACAAATTGATTCAGCTCTTTGCCTAAGCGAATAACATCACCGCCTTTTCGCATCGAGATGGCTAAACCCAAGGCTGGCTTACCATCAAAGCGCATGCGGAACCCCGGGGGATTGGCGAAATCACGCTCTACTTTGGCTAAATCGCCCAAGCGGAAGGTTCGATCACCCGCCTTAATCGGGGTGTTGCTAATTGTGGTGACCGAATCATATTCACCGCTTACCCGTACCGGGATTCGTTCACTGTCGGTTTGATATTCCCCTGCTGGATCGACGGCATTTTGTTCACGCAGTGCCGCCCAAACGGTTTGAATATCAATGCCCAATGCGGCAAGGCGCGCCGAATCGAGTTTGACGTAAATTTTTTCTTCTTGCTCGCCAACAATATCGACTTTTGCCACATCCTGAATCAGCAAGGCTTGTTGCCGTGCATAATCGATATAGCGTCGTAACTCTTCTTGGCTAAAACCATCGGCGGTAAAGGCATAGATATTGCCAAAGGTATCGCCAAACTCATCATTAAAAAAGGGGCCGCGTGCTTCGGCGGGTAGCTTACCTTCGGCTTTTAAATCCCCCAGTTTTTTACGTACCCGATACCACACATCGGATACTTCTTTCGCCCGTAGTTCCTCGCGCAAGCTAATCACCATTTGTGTTTCGCCGCTTTTGCTAAAGCTTTTGACGAAATCAATCTCGGCAATCTCTTGCAGCTTTTTTTCAACACGATCGGTCACTTGCCGTTCAACCTCTTCGGCACTGGCCCCGGGCCAAGTGACTTTGACCAACAT
The DNA here is from genome assembly GCF_000420525.1 of Aquaspirillum serpens DSM 68. Lineage (GTDB taxonomy): Bacteria > Pseudomonadota > Gammaproteobacteria > Burkholderiales > Aquaspirillaceae > Aquaspirillum > Aquaspirillum serpens. The sequence continues at coordinate 3,123 of NZ_ATVC01000021.1, read as the reverse complement.
CGCTTTAAAGGTGAATTCGGGGTCTTCTTTTTGTCCTAATTTGCCATACGCAAACACCCCCGCCACCATCAATACCACCATCAGGTATTGCACTAAAGCAGCATGGCGAATCGCCCACTCTGACAAATTGATGCCGGATTTTTTGTTCATGATGCGGCTTTCTCCGTCACCGGTTGCGGTGCCAGCAAGGCAGGTTTACCGGGGGCGGGGTTAGCATCCACCCGTGCCACCTTTTGACCTTCTCGTAATAAATGCACCCCTGCGGTGACGATTTCCTCCCCCGCTTGTAGTCCTTGGCTAATCCACACTTGCTGTTGTTCGAGCCGTTGCACTTGCACCGCACGTTTTTTAACAGTGAGGGTTTTGCCATCCAGCACCCAAACCGATTGTTGTTGTTTCTCTGCTAAAAGCGCAGTCAGTGGAATGGCAAAGGCGGTTTTGTCTGTGCTAGAAGAGACATGGGCAACGCTGGCACTCATGCCCAACGCAATTTCTTGATCGGGGTTAAGAATTTGGATACGGGCGCTATAGGTTCGGGCTTGTGGATCGGCTTGTGGCGCAAGTTCACGCAATTTGCCCTGATAAACCTTATCACGCGACCACAGCCGCACTTGAAATGCAGTGGCTTGCTTAAAATGGGCAAGGCGTGATTCGGGGATCGAGATTTTGACTTCTTTCTCACTGGGGATGGCTAACCGTGCCACGGCTTGCCCAGCTTGTACCACTTGCCCAGCCTCGGCATACACTTCGCTGATAATCCCTGCTTGTTCAGCACTGAGGCGGGTGTATTGTGTGCGGTTGCTGCTAACACCGAGATCTGCTTGTGCCTGCTTCACCTTTTCTCGTGCTACGTTGACGCCATTTTGACGGCGATCAAACTCGGCTTGGCTAATAAATTGCTGTTGCAGCAATTCGCGGTAACGATTGAGGTCGAGCTCTTGTTGCCGCAAATCACTTTCCGCCCCCGCCAATTGTGCGCGTTTTGCGCTGGCCTCTAAACCATAGTCACTCGGTTCGAGACGGGCGATGTCTTGTCCTGCTTGTACCTGCTGACCGACTTCCACTAAACGGGCGCTGATTTTTCCTGCCACACGGAAACTCAATGGAATTTCATAGCGGGCACGAATTTCTCCTGCATAGACTTGTAGAGATGCGGCCTGTGCATTGTGTAGCACTGTGGTACGAACAGGACGAATATCTTGATACTCAGAGGGTGTGGCATTGCAGGCAGCAAGCAAAACACTTCCTGCCAGCAGTGCATAGCGAAAATGACATGAGTTCATTGTGAGTTTCCAGAAGGCACTGGGGCCGATAAGCCGCGCAGCAGAATGTCGTACACCGCATCCAGATAATGCGGAAAATCCATCGGTTTAGCTTCGAAGTGGGCAAACGAATGTTGCCAAATCATGCCCATGATGACGGGAGCAATCATCACCTCAACAGCTTGGTTGATATTCAGTGAACGAAACTCCCCGCGTGCAATGCCATGAGCCAGTACATTGGCGACCAAGCGGCGGCCACGACAAATCACTTCTTCATAATAAAAGCGCGCCAGCTCAGGAAAATTCGACACCTCACCAATCATCAGCTTGGGTAAACCTGCCACCAAATCATTGTCACGAACCAGTGTGCCCCATTGCTGTAGCAAACGGCGCAGGAGTTCAGGCGCCGCACAGTCAGTGTCGTTTAGCACCTGCTCTAACTCCGCCACACGAGGCAAAAGCGTTTCACGAACCACTGCTTTGAGTAGTTCTTCTTTATTGGCGTAATACAGATACACCGTCCCTTTGGTGACACCGGCGTGTTTGGCGATGTCTTCCATACGAGTGGCGCTATAACCGTGTTTGACAAAGCATTCTAAAGCCGCCGCCAGAATTTCCTCCGGCCGTGCTTGTTTGCGCCGTGACCAACGTTGAGGGCAACAAAGCATAGATTATTACTGAATGGTTGTTCAGGAAGGTGTTGAAATGTACGCTGCTCGGTGATTGATGACAATAATTAAATGAACCAGTGTTCATTATATTAAATAATGAAGTTAAGACTTGGCCCGCGTCGCTGCCAAAAAATCGGGGGAAGTGAGGTGTGAATAGGGCGAGCCGATGGGTTCGCCCTTTGTTTTTATGTGGTGTTGCTGGAGAGGGAGGGCGTATTCGTCTCTAGCAAGATGTCATTTATATATGACTATGTCGATCTTTTAAGGTTGCCTTTCTCTTTCGACATCAAAAAACACGCAAATTCACAAAAACATATTCGTGTCAAGAAAAATTTTTTTCTTTTTTAGCCCCTGTTTAACGTCAATTTATGCCATTGACTTCAAAAATAATTCATTTCGCCTAGTTAACTCTCACGGAATCTGTATCATTTTTGGTCTTTTGAGAGTTAACTCGAATAGCATAATAGCTTTTTCCCTATATTTCACAGAAGACTGATATATCAAAATTCTATCTTATCCTTGCTTTGCTCAATATATTGTTGTTTTTGTTAAATAAATGAGGGGCAATTTTTGATCAATATCAAGTTGCTTTGCTTTTTTATTTTTATATCAAATGTCAACAATAGATTGTATTGATTTATGCTAACTCTCACTTCCCCCGTTTTGGTTGTGAGGAAAGACTTTTTTCTGGATTTTCAGTAAAAATACACAGTATGCAAAAACCGATTACCGCTTACTCAATTCGATTGAACATCAGCTCGGTGTTTTGCGCGTATTTGTGAATTTCTGGAGATCATCATGCTTGCCTCTCATCCGACTTCGTTGGCCTTTATCGATAGCAACCTGCCTGATATCAACACCCTCGTTTCCGGTTTGCCTGACCACATCGAATACCATCTTTTGCATCCTCAGCTTCCCGCTTTGCAACAGATGGCCGCGTTGTGTTCCGACCGTGTCGGTTTGTCGGCTTTGCATGTGATTTGTCATGGCGCACCTGGTGAGTTGCACTTGGGCAATGAAGTGATCGACCTTGCCGCGCTTTCTCGTTCGCGTGATGCGGTGCTCTCTTTGTCGAATGCAATGGCGGAGGAGGGTGAGATTCTGTTGTATGGCTGTGAAGTCGCCGCCGGAGCCGTAGGCCGTCGCTTTGTTGATACGCTGAGTTTAATGACAGGGCTTCATGTCGCTGC